>NZ_JCAKMW010000030.1:0-25458 GCF_059515805.1 Acinetobacter sp. CY05
TCCCTGCCAAAGGCAGACCACCCAAGTTAAGCCTGGAGGATCAGGTTCTGCTCTGTTTGAGCTATTGGCGGGAATACCGAACCTTATTTCACGTTGCGACGAGTTACGGGGTTTCAGAGCCCACAGCCTCAAGAATTGTCCGTCATGTTGAAGACTGCCTGATTCGGTCCAATCTTTTTAATTTACCTAAAGATTTACCCGAGGGCAAAGGCATAGACTGGAATGTGGTGATCGTGGATGCCACAGAAATTCCAATCCAAAGGCCTAAAAAAACAGAAGAAAAGCTATAGCGGCAAGAAAAAGACCCATACCTTTAAAGTACAGGCCATGATTCACTACAAGACTCAGCAAATTCTGAGTTTATGTACCAGTCGTGGTGCTGTACATGATTTCGAGCTCTTCAAACGCAATTTAAACCAGATTCCTTCAGGAGCCTTTGTTCTTGCAGATAAAGGTTATCAGGGGATTTATACTTTGTATCCCAATAGCCTGTTGCCCTTAAAAGCCAAAAGACGCTGTAAATTGGATCCTGAACTAAAAATCTATAATCAGGAAATCAATAAAAGAAGAATAGCAATTGAGCATGTATTTGGCAGCCTGAAAACCTTCAAGATCCTTGCGGAACGTTATCGCAATAGAGCTAAAAGACTTGGTTTGAGATTCAATCTAATTGCTGGAATTTATAACTTGGAGCTGAGTAAAAAATGATTTATGAAAGAGGTCTTATAAAGGGATAGAGATTAATATGATTCCAGAAAAGCATCATTTAGAAATAGTATGAGTTATCTTAGTCATATATATGCATAAAAAATTCAGTTGAAAAACGATGGCTGAGTTCAGTAGTGCGTTATTAAACAAACTTAAAGCCAGCCATCCTGTGTTTGATTCTCAACCATTGATCATTTTTTAAATCGAGCCATCTATTGGCAGTGTCTAAAAAAATCAATTTGCGCCAAACCTATTAAACATCTTTTTAATTTCAATCTTTTAGAAAATTCATACTTTGGTGCATTGACAACCTTAGCTTTATACAAGACTAAGATTGATTGAATTTCATCCTTAAATTTTTATCAAGAGATTGGGTAGACAGAACAGCTCAATAGGCTAGTTAGGGTCCATAAGATACTCACATCTGCCATCCTAATAAATTTTGATTGAGATTAAGATAGGTCAGAGGGAATAATAGTTTGTTCATCATAAGCGACCATAACTTGAGCCGGTAATGAGTTGTTCATCAGCCAAACGTCCATTTCATGACTTAAATGTGTTAACCACGTCTGTTTAGGCTGTAAATGTGCAACTAAATCTAATACTTGGCTGAGGTTATTATGATTTCTACCTTGTATCTCGGGTGGATGACTGCAATCAATAACTAAAGTATCTAAAGTAAATTGTTTTAAAAAGTCTAAGCTTTGTTTAGGTAAACCGACTGTATCTGTTAAATAGGCGATTTTGTGTTCAGATGGATCTTCAATCAGATAACCAAATGTGATTTTTGAATGAATTAAAGGCAAAGGGGTCAATCGAAAATCACCCAGTTGTAGTAATTCAAAAGCCTGTACATGTACAAATTTAAGTAAACCGCAATTTCGATAAAGATCAGCACAGCCTTCAGGGTCAGGCGGGCATAGCACCTGAATTTTAGCGCCTTTTCCCCAACGTAAGTGAAATAAGCCCTGTACATGATCAGGGTGAAAATGCGTTAACACAATTGCAGATAATTGCCCCGGTGCAAAACGCTGACATAAGTCGGTGAGTCCTGCATCAATTAAGATTTGACTTTGCTTCGTTTCAATCAGAGCAGAACAATTTCTACGTTGATATAAAGAGGCATGTGTAGCACGCTGACATGCAACACATTCACAACCATACACTGGTACCCCTGCTGCATCTCCTGTGCCTAAAAAGGTAAATTTCATGACAAATCTCGATAGATGTAGCAATGTAAAAAGTTGACTAAGCGCTGACCTGAATCATCTAAATGGCTATTGTTAGGCAATACAAAAATATCGTGATCTAAGGGTTTAATGTCTTGATTACGTGACAAGCGTTGCTCAATTTGTGTGATGGACTCTCGACCACGCGCATGCAAACGCTGAACCAAAATTTGAGGGTCGACATCAATTAAAATAGGCACTAAGTTACTATAGCGTGCTTTAGCCTGTTCTAAGTGTGCGCGTGACCCATTGATGAGCACATGATGCCCTTGCGAAAGCCAAGTATCGACCTCAATACCAATCCCATAATGCAAGTGGTGGCTTTGCCAACTGAGGGCAAATAATCCCGCACGTTGTCGAGTCATAAACTCAGTTTCTGACAAAGCAATATGATTTTCATTCAGGTCAATCGGTCGCGTGATATAACGATGTGCAAAAACTAAATTTTCATCTGCAGCAAAGTATTTTTTTGCCCACTGGATCAGGGCATCTTTGCCTGATCCAGAAGGTCCCATTAAGTAAAAGACATGGGCTTTAGACATATGTAAATCCAGCTTGATAAACTAATTTACCTTGAGAAAACACGTATTGGGTTTGGAGTACATCTTGTACTTGAGCCACACAGACTAAATCAGCACGTTTACCCACCGCAATTTCACCGCGATCGAAGAGTCCTGCGGCTTGAGCGGGATTATAGCTGACCAAATTGACCGCCTCGGATAAGTTTAAATTTGTCAGTTCTGGTAGATGAAAAGCAGCACTTAACATGGTCGCGGGATGATAATCTGAGCATAAGCAATCTGCGACATTGGCTTTGACCGCATCAAGTGCACGCATTGAGCCAGATTGGCTTTGACCGCGTAAAATGTTTGGCGCACCAAAAATAGTACGCATGCCTTTGGCTTTTGCAGCTTGTGCTGCTGGTAAATTAATCGGAAACTCTGAGACTTTCACACCAAAACCATGTAGTAAGTCAATTTTTTCAGGGCAGTCATCATCATGTGAGGCAATCTGAATATTGTGTGCTTTCGCCTTAGCAATTAAGGTTTCAATACGGCTTAATGTCAGCTCAGATTGCGCGATTTTGTTGGCAATTAAGGCATCAAGTTCAACTTCAGTTTTCTTGTAGGTGCGGGCTAAATAATCTTTGAAGGCATTGACATCTTTAAACTGACCTTGGCCGGGTGAATGATCCATAATTGAAACTAAATCAATCGCATCTTTTTCTATCAAGGCCAGTAATACATCAAGTGCTGTGGGATCAGTAACTTCATAGCGACAGTGAATACGATTATCGACTAAAGCATTTTCATTCCACTCGCGCATGGTCTGTACAATATTGCTTGCCACTTCATTATTACGAACACCAAACTCATCATTAGCAAAAGAAATAGCATGAAAGACGGTGGTAATACCATTGCTGGCATTGCGTTTATCTGCTTGAGCACAGGCAAATTTAAGTGGGAAATGGACCTTTGGTCGTGGTTCTACTTCTTTTTCAAGTGCGTCACAGTGCAAATCAATTAGACCTGGAATGAGCGTTTGACCCTTCAGATCAATGTGTTGCACATGATCTGCCACGACACTTGGATTAATGGCTTGAATGACACCATCTTCAAGTAAAATTGCGCCTTGTTCAATAATATGGTCTTTTAATACTAGACGTGCGTTATGTAAGTAGTAAGCGGTATTCATGCGATTTCCTTGCAAAGAGCAGTGTGAGCAGTAGGCGGAGTAAGTTCAACGATGTGATCAGCAAGTTGTTGAGTGATGTTCGGATCATGGAAAATCGCTAACATGGCTGTGCCGTGTTGTTTTAAGTCTCGAATTAATCCCATCACTTTTTCTGCTGTCTTTGGATCTAAACTTGCGGTGGGTTCATCAAGCAGTAATAAGCGTGGTTGTGAAATCAAGCCACGAGCTAAGTTCACACGTTGGCGTTCACCCCCAGAGAAGGTGGCAGGAGAAATATGCCATAAGCGTTCAGGCAGATTCATCGCAGCCAGTAATTGTTTGGCTTTTTGCTGCGCCACTTCATTCGATACACCCAGCTGTATTAAAGGCGTCGCCACCACATCTAGCGTGGATTGACGTGGGAGGCAATGCAAAAACTGCGTAACAAAACCAATTTCATGGCGACGTAGTGCAAGCATTTGGTGCTCATCGCTACGTGCTAAGTCAATACACCCATGTTGCGCACTGTAGTAAAAAATATGACCTGATGTTGGTAAATATGTGCGATAAATCCCTTTTAAAATCGAAGATTTACCTGCACCTGTTGGACCAATCAGTGCGGTTAGTTGTCCTGCATAGACTTGAAAACTCACATCATGTGATGAAGGAATGACTTTATTTTGTTCGTGTAAATGGAATGACTTACTATACTTTTGGACATCAAGGATAAGCGAGCGCATACAAATATTCCTTATAACGCAGAAGCGACAAGACGCTGGGTATAGGCATGTTGCGGATCTTCTAAAATTTGATCCGTTAGACCAGTTTCAATGATGCGTCCATATTTCATAACTAAGGTACGTCCTGCCAATAAGCGAATCACGCCCAAATCATGAGTCACGACAATCATGGCAGTATTTAATTCTTGTTGAATTTCCATAATCAAATCTAAGATGCGTGCTTGCACTGATAAATCGAGTCCTGTAGTCACTTCATCTAAAAAAAGCAGAGGGGGCTGAGTGGCGAGGGCTTTGGCAATCTGTACGCGTTGTTGCATACCCCCTGAAAAATTACGTGGTAACTCATCTACACGCGAGAGCAAAACTTCAGTACGGGCTAAAAGTGTTTTAACGCGTTTTCGAATCTCGCCATAGTGCATGAGATCACTCATGAGTAAGCGCTCTGCGATATTGCCACCGGCACTAATATTAAAATTTAAGCCCAAATGCGGATTTTGATAGACCATGCCAAAGCGATGATTTTTGAGCCAACGTTGCTGGGCAGAGTTCAGCTCAAATAAAGGATGGGCTTGATCCTCCTCATAGAAGGTGGCTTGGCCTGCTTCTGGTATTTGATCGAAATATAGATTTTTAACAATGGTTGATTTACCACTGCCTGATTCGCCCATAATGCCTAAAATTTCACCCTCATACAGATCAAAAGACACATCATGGATCGCAACCACACTGCCACAATGTGGACAGACGTTAGTTTCAGCCTCAGGACCAGTTGAAGTGATACATAAGGGACAACCTGTGCCATAGGTTTTGCTGAGATTACGGACAGAGAGTACTTTTTTCATTATGAATTTCCTGGTTCAGAACGACGTGTGAGTTGTTGCTCACACCAATCACTGTCTGAACATTGATAAAGTTTTTGACCTGTCTCTTGCGTAAATTCGTCTAAAAATGAATCCTGACAACCACAGCGGATACAGGCACGGCGCTGTCCGGACGTATCATCAAAGTTTTCAACACGAAATGGTTGATCTTCAAATGCTAGGGGTTCAGCGTGTGTAAAAGGCGGCACTGCATAGATTTTCTTTTCACGGCCCGCACCAAATAAAATTAATGCTTTCGATTGGTGGAGTTTGGCTACATCCCAACGCGGGATCGGGGATGGATCAATCACATAATGTTGGTTAATTTTGGTCGGATAACGATGTGAGATGGTAATTTCATTAAACTGCACGATATCTTCATATAATTTCACCAATAGACGTGAATAATCCGCTTCGCCGTGCATCACTTTACGTTTATCTTCTGACGGTTCTACAATCACCAAAGGATCAGGATAAGGCACCTGTAGAACTAAGATTTGTTGTTCAGTTAAGGGTTGCTCAGGAATACGATGGCGTGATTGAATTAAGGTTGCATCTTGCGTACGTGTAGTGGTATCAATTCCTGGACAGGTCATTTCAATAAATTGACGCAAGTTCACAGCATTGACAGAATCATCAGACCCTTGGTCAATGACTTTCACTTGTTCTTGTTGACCAATTAATGCAAGGCTGAGTTGTAGGCCACCGGTACCAAAGCCACGACCCATTGGCATTTCACGTGATGTATACGGTACTTGGTAGCCTGGAATACAAATGGCTTTTAATGTGACACGGCGGATTTCTTTTTTGGCATATTCATCTAAGAAGCCAAAGTTATAGGCGTTTTTCACAGCGGGATTGAGCTGAGCATTCATGTGCATGCCTCTTGTTGTTGTGCGGTACGTAAACGATCAAGATCAGATTGGAACGTAACGTAATGTGGCATTTTATAGTGTGAGGCAAAGCCCATTGAATCCACACCATCGATATGTAACAACACAAACTCTGCATCTTCCGATGGGTTACTTGGCCCATCTTTTTGGCCTTTTTGCAAAGCACGATCTAAAATCGCCATTGAAATGGCTTTAACTTCGTTATGACCCAAACAAGCGCCATAGCCCAAGGTAAAGACAGGTTTGGCATCGCCTTGGGCTTCATACATAGCAATCACTTCGCACTCTGTGACTAAAACTTCACCCGCCTCAATCAGCTCCCCAGTTACTGCATGTGGCAACATAATCGGCACATATCCGACACGCAGCTCTGCCACAGTCGGATGTACATCGCCATAACCACGCATATTGGAATAGGCAAGCGCTAACAATGAACCAGTTTCAGCACGTGCCATTGTGGCTAAAGTAGCTGAACGTGATACTGGGAAAATTAAAGGCTCACGAGTAATATCAAAGGCTTGTGATGTATGATCAGTTTCTAGGGCTGGTAATAAGCCCTCTGCACGCAAAGCACTGATCACCTTTGGAAAACTCATTGGTGTGCTAGAAGTGGAATTCGGTTGTTTTAACCATTCTTTGGCATAGTTTTGAAAAGTCGTATCGGATTCATTGATCAGTTCCATACGCAGCAAGCGCAGAGCATAATCAGGTGTTGCCCCGAGCATTTGTCCACCAGGAATATCTTTAAACGCTGCAGAAATACGACGAATTACGCGCATATTAGTGCTATCGAGTGCAGGAGTTGCACACAAGCGTGGACGTGTTGAGCGCCAAGCACGTAAGCTAAACGCAGCTTCTAAGGTATCACCTAAACTTTGTTTAATCGATAATGCTGCAAGTTCAGGATGATAAACCCCACCTTCTGAAATCACACGATCGACTAAATGACGTAGCTGAAATTGAATAGTGTGAAGATCTAAAGGTTGAGCATCTGGATGGTGAAGTGCTTGCTCTGTTCTTAGCAGTTCAGTCACCGCCGCAGCACCTGCAATGGCTTGACCACCACCTTTAATCGGAACGTAGCTCATTTTAGTTCTCCTTGGTCTGCAGTTGAATATGCGTGGTACGTGGAAGCGCCACAATCGCATCTGGACTGGCTAAAATCATGTCGATACCCAATGGGAAATGTTGGTTCCATTGGAGACGTTGGTTAAGCCATTCTTGGCTTAACCCCTCAACCTCAAGGGTGGCGGTAGTCGCAATTCCAGGGCCTGTGAGTTTTAGGTTTAAAGCATGACTTTGAGAATAGAAGCCATCTACCGTTAAGATCAGCGTTGCACCATATTCAGGTGAGGCTAAGCTGCCCAAATTAGGGTTAAGCTGAGTCAGTTGCTTGCCGGCAGCTACAATAAATTGTGCCTCGTTAACCTCAGTTTTTTGTGCTTGTAACAAAGACCATTGCGCAGGTTTTAAATGTTCAATGCAATCGGCTACACGTGATTCACCATCGAGTAAAGTGGCCAACACGGCATTCAACGCATGATTGTCAGCAATGAAAGCCTTCAAGTTTTTGATTTGGCCTGGATAAGAAAATGCATCAAGGAGTTCACGATAAACCTGCTGTTGAACAGGTGCTTGCCAAATCGGTTCAAGGTGCATGATTAATCCTCCACTGCATCAAGTGTGGCAAAATCCACACGGGTTTTTGCCAAGATCTGATTGCGCTGTTGATCAAGCTGACTACGTTTCGCTTGACCTTGCTCTAGACATTGAACAGCTTGTTGCCAGCCAGGTAATTGATGCAACAAAATAGCATCTAATATCGCTAAGGCTTTGGCTAAGTCAGCATCATCCGCCATCACTTGAGCATGACCTGTGCCACAGACATCACCGGCATAATGCAACTCGACATGACATGACGATAAGGGAAATTCCCCTAAATAAAATTGATCATGAAAAGCACTTTCTTTGAAGCTTAACAGCCCTAAACCTGCTTGAGGCAATTGTAATAAAGAGACGGCTGCATCACGTGTGAGTGTGTCAGCAAGTTGTATTAAGTCTTGTGTTGGATGTGCAGTTAAGGCACGAACCCAATCTTTTTGAGGAATATTGATCATGTTAATTTTTTTCTAAGCCAAGCTGAAAAGTAATCAATGACTAAAATGGTGAGTAAAATAATTAAAATCAGCGCTGCTGCTTGATCATAGTTAAACAGACGTAAGGTATCGTGCAGCGCAAGTCCGATACCACCGGCACCGACTAAACCTAAAACTGCTGCCATACGGACATTACGGTCAAAGATATACAGCACATAACCGAGTGCTTCACGCAAAATGCTTGGCCAACCGGCATACATCACCATTTGTGGGAAATTTGCACCAGTTGCAGCAACGCCTTCACATACGCCTTTATCGATTTGTTCTAAACTTTCGGCAAAGAATTTACCCAAGAAGCCTGCAGTATGAATGCCTAAGGCAAGAGCACCGGCTAAGGGGCCTAAGCCAATGGCTGCGACAAAAATTAATGCCAACAATAAATCGGGTAAAGCACGGGTAAAGTTTAAAAATTCGCGGCTGATGTAATACAAAGTTGGGTGAGGGGTAAAGTTACGTGCAGCAAAAGGTGCGATCATAAAACCAATCACGAATGCAATCGCTGTGCCCCACAAAGCGGTGGCAAGGGTCACGCCGAGTAGTTCTAGATATCTAGACAAATCAGAAAAATCAGGTTGGCCATAGCGGCTGAAATATTCAGCCATATCTGAGATACCATAAGCCAACATCTCAAATGAGATTTCTAAATCCCAAATAATCCACCATAAGATGATTAAGGCCAATGCCACCCACACAGGGAATGGATTTCTTGGTTTGGCTGGCAATTTGATTTCAATTTGACTGTAACTCATTGCTTAGCCCCATGAATAATACGGTTACGTAGATAATCAGATAGACGATCGAGTAGAGTCACAATCAGATATATCGACAAGGCAATTAAAATCAAACGATCGTATTGGAATAAACGCATTGACATCACCATGTCATAACCAATACCACCAGCACCAACAATGCCTAAGATAGTAGCTGCACGCACGTTATGATCAAGCACGTACATCATGGTGCCGGCCAAATTTGGAAATGCTTGTGGAAACATGGCAAATAAACGCACTTGCATCCAGCTTGCGCCGTGGGCTTCAACCCCTTCAACTGCTTTAGGGTCAATGGTTTCGATTGCTTCAGCAAAAAATTTACCCATAAAACCGACAGTTACAAAGGCTAAAGCCATGATGCCAGGCAACGGTCCTAATCCAACCGCCGAGACAAAGACCAATGCCCAGACCAACTCAGGCAATGAGCGCATCAGGCTTAAGGCATCACGAGTGAGGCGATATACCACCGGATGGCAGGTGGCGTTACGTGCTGCAAGAAAACCTAAGGGTAAGCTAATCACAATCGCAATCGCTGTGGCCAACAACGACATTTGTAAAGTTTCTAATAACTTAACGCCTAAGGTGGGTAAATAGTCAAAATTTGGCCAGACCATAAAATTGACGATAAATTCAGAAAAATTACCTAAAGATTGACTAAGACGCTCAAGCTCAATTTCAACCAGCGGTGCAGTTAGAATTAGGCTTAAAAGCGCAATAACAATAATCGCAATTAAGCCAAAGGGCGGTAGACCATTACGCGTTGGCCAGCGCAGCATGAAAACTTTCATACTCGGCCCCCTCTTTGTGGTAAATCTTTTGTAGGGCAATGTTGTCTAATTGATCAGGTGAGCCATCAAATACAATTTGACCTGAGTTCATACCAATAATACGGTCGGCAAAACGTCGCGCTAAATCAACTTGATGTAGGTTCACTACCACTGTAATTTGGTCGCGGGTACAGATCTCACGCAATAACTGCATAATTTCTTCACTTGAAATTGGGTCTAAGCTGGCTACAGGTTCATCAGCTAAAATAATTTGAGGTTGTTGTGCTAAAGCACGGGCAATGCCCACCCGCTGCTGTTGACCACCTGAGAGTTTGTCAGCACGATTCCATGCTTTATCTACCAAGCCCACGCGTGCTAAAGCATTTTTTGCAATGTCCATATCACTTGGTTTAAATAAATAAAACATACTGCTAATCCAAGAACGATGAGCTAAACGCCCAGTCAGTACATTGGTCACTACCGACAAACGTTCAACCAAATTAAATTGTTGAAACACCATTGCTACATGGTGACGGATTTGCCGCACATTCTTTTTACCCATGATCTGCTCGCCAATGGCAACTGTGCCTGAACTTGGCGTTTCTAAACCATTCATCAGGCGTAGGAGTGTTGATTTACCTGCTCCACTTGGTCCTAAAATCACGGTAAAGCTACCGGCTTGAATTTCAGTATTAATCCCTTTTAAGGCTTCAAAGCCATTAGGATAACGCTTAACTGCTTGTTGAATGGAAATCGAAGACATCTTATTTTTCTCTAGTCAAAGACACACTTGAGCGTCTGATTTATTTCATCATTTGTTGTTTTTGTAAGCCTAAGTCTTTCACCATATTGCGAATCATCTGATAATCTTTCGGTCCTACAGCAGCGTAATGACTCAAGTCACCATAGCCTGCAACCTTAATTTCTTTATGTGCATTTAAGATGGCGCTGCGAATTTTAGCTTTAGTCGCTGCATCTAAATCTTTACGATACGCCAGTGGTGAACCTGGCAGTGGTGCAGATTCTGCAATTACACAGTTGGTTTTTTTGTTAATCATGCCTGAAGCAAGCATTTTGTTATAAGTGATATCACTGTCTGCTGCCACGTGCACGATTTTATTTTTCACAGCAAGCTGTGCTGCATCATGTGAACCTGCATACGTGAATTTACCAAAATATTGCGTTGGCATTTGACCTGTGGCTTTTTTAACCATATATGTTGGCATTAAACCACCCGATGTCGATGCAGGATCAACGAAGGCCACACTTTTACCTTTCATATCTTGAATCGATTTAATACCTGAATTGCACTGTGTGACAAATACGGTTTTATAGGTGTGTGATTTACTCCCTTTACGTACACCGACTGCAAATGCCTCAGCGCCAGCTTCTTGTTCAGCTAGGTAATATGACAATGGTCCAAACCATGCAATATCTACGCGTTTACGTTTCATGGCTTCAATGACACCCGCGTAATCAGTTGCAGTGAAGACTTTCACGCGCTTGCCTAATTTTTTTTCCAATTGAGCACGCATCGGCTCAAATTGTTGGATCATCTCTTCATTGTTTTCAGCAGGAATTAAACCCATCACAATGTCGCGTGCCATAGTTTGTGTGCTAGTTGCTAACATTGATAATGCAAGTGCACTTGCAGCAAGGGCAGATTTCAAATACATTTAGAGTACTCTCGTAAGGTAAATTGATCGGTAGGACGTTCAAAGATTGATGCGCAGTTGAATCCGGTCTGCACAGAACCGTGTTAAAGCGTATTCCAGTGGGGTACCATCCCGCTCGTTTACGTTAATACTTTTGACGCGTAAAATTGGTTGTGTCTTCGGCATAATCAGTAATGAAGCATCATCACCTTGCGGGAGGACTGCACTGACCAAGCTTTCCACACGTTTTAATTGCCATCCGTAATGCTCTTCAATAAACCCATGTAAAGAGCCTGTCTGATATTTTTCGATAAAATCAGGAAAGTGTCGTTCAGGAAAATAATGTGAGCTGATACAAATAGGTTGTTGGTCTGCTAAACGCAAAGTTTCAATGTGAATGACACGTTCAGAAGGGGCAAGATCGAGGTGTTTGGCAATATGTGTTTCGACCATTAACACCATCTTGTGTCGAACTTGCATAGAGGTGGTTTTGCCCAAATTCTTCAATGTGTCAGTAAAACGAGTTTGTGCAGCAACTGTATAGTCAAGCGGTTGGGTCAACACAAAGGTACCTTTACCATGACGACGTTCAACAATACCTTCTTGAATCAGTGCATCAATTGCATGTCGAATGGTGTGACGATTGACCTGAAACCGTTCAGCTAATTCAAACTCTGATGCCAAACACTCCCCAGGTTGATACTTTTGGCGAATTTCTGTACGGATCGTTTTGGCAATTTGGCTATAAATCTTTTCTGTACTATTACGTTTTAATAAAGTCATTGTCGTCTAGACATCTGTACATGTTTGATACTTAAGTTAAGGGCTTTATGTGACATTTAAATTAAGTCTATATTTAGTTTTGATGAATTATTATGCATTCTTCTAATGCACTCAGATGGTCTGGTTAGTTCAAAATCTTGAATATATACCTTAAGTAAAAGTCGGTTTTTTTAATTTGGATGCTTATTTATACGAGAGAAAATATTCAATTAAAATAAGCTGATGTGCTTAAATTATCATCATAGCTTCGCTGACTTGCGAGACAAATTTAAGGTTATTCTGACCGTAGATGAATTACACATATCATGATACCTATCTGCCTACAGGGTCATTTAAGAAGTCGTTACGTTGCCGCAACAGCTCATCACCTGATATAGACATTTATAAGACAAACTTAACAGGTATTTGGTGTAGGCTTATCAATGTTGCTATAGATCTAATCAACTCTTTTTGAAAAACAGTATTTAGGTTAAAGAGAATAAGGAGCAAGAGATGGTAGATAGAAAAAAATTACAGCCAGAATTAAGCTCAGCCAGTCAGACTGATCCTTCTAAAATTGAGCAAGCACGTCCTGATTTAAATTCACCTCCAACCCACAATAATCATGTTCCTGATATGAATGAAGGGAAAGAAGATTTAGTCTCTACCGGTGCAGGAACACTAGGTGGGGCTGCAGTTGGAGCTGCTTTTGGTATCGCAGGTGGCCCTCCAGGTGCTGTGGTGGGGGGAATTATTGGTGGTATTGTAGGTGGCATTGCAGGCCATGACATTGCTAAGCCTGATGCAAAAAATCCCGAAGATGACTACTGGCGAGATAACTACAGACATGCCAGTTATTATCAAGAAAACCAAAATCTTGAGTATGAGCGTGATTATAGTTCGGCCTATCGACTGGGCTATGAAAGTCGGCCCCACTATGAAAAGGGGCGTAACTTCTCTGAAGTAGAAACTGAGTTGGAAGCGAAGTGGGAACACTTTAAAGGTGAGTCTCGTTTAACTTGGGAACAGGCTAAACTTGCTGCTAAAGATGCATGGAATCGTGTGGTTCAGTAAGTAAGATAATATAAAAAATCTCCCTATTGGGAGATTTTTTATTATTCTCAGAAGTCTTAAAAGTAAGCTGATTAATTAAATTAATGTACCAAGTCTTTGGATAGTCAGATATTTTTTTTACGTGAATGAACTAAAGTTGTAAGTTGGGGCTTGTTAATAACGTTGGGTAGATCATAGTCTAACTCCTCTAAAGACAGACCCACTAAATGTTCTTTTGGTGCATTCACTAATAAATAATGTACATATTGTTCATGCTGAGTCAGTCTCTAAACCTTCATCGCCGATGATTTTCTTAATGATTTTACAAAGAAAGATATCATAGCTTTGATTTGACATCATTATTTCATCCCCCATAAATCTTCGGCTTTAAGTACATAATACTTATCTTCTAGTAGTTGTTTATCGATCTTACTTTGCGCTGACAATGAATCTAAAACTTTTTCCCGGTTGCTGTTTAAGGTCTTCATACGACAGTTAAGCTTATTAAGCTCAAAGCCTAACAGCTTAGCAAGAGTCTCTACGCTGATCTTAGGTCGTGGTTTTAACTGATGCTGCTGATTAATGTCATATAAAACAGATGTAGATCATAGATCGTTAATTAACTTATGTAATGCAGTTGGATTCATTCGATGAATATCAAAACGAAATGAGCGGATCAGTTCAATAAACTCTCTACTACTTAATTGTTTTAAAGCGTTGAGTCCATCTGTGTCTTTAGGTAAGGCACGTACATGGATTTTCCAATTTTTCTTAGCATCTATTAAATAATTAAAGTAAAAATGAAATCCATATACAAGATAGTAATTCGCCGAGTCACTTGTGCTCCAAAGATCAAATGTCTTCTCAGATTTAAAGAGAGTCAAATCAGTCTCGAGACAATGAAAGATTTCCTCATAGCACTTGTATATCCCTAAAAAGTCAGGATGAATGCTTATATCTGACTCAATAATATTTTTTACCAGATTAGTTTTGAGTGTACCAAAGTTCTTATTAATGTACTGATCATTCACTAATATGAATGTTTTTTCCAGAAAGCGTCCCGCACTTAATTAGTACAAAATCAGCTTAATTAACCCGAATCATGGATAAGAAATTCAGTTGAAAAAAAAGATGACTGAGTTAATAAGAGAGTTACCACACACTTTTATTAACCAGCCATCCTATGTTCGAGTTTACAACTTTATTCTGCACAATTGATGATTTTTTTCAAAAAAATGAAGCGGTCTATTGGCAGTATCTAAAACAAGAAAATCCTAAAGTCAGACAGCGATCAGGTGTTCTATGCTTATCTGAAATTATCTTTATCGCAGTTTGGTATAAAAACTCTCAACTTCATCATTTCAAAGCCTTTTATGGAATGATAAAGCGCTTTTACTCCAAGCTTTTTAAAGCATTACCATCCTATCAACGGATCGTTTATTTGATCAACCAACATCAACTCGCACTTCAAGCATTACATATTTCTTTAGCTTCCAATGCTCAAACAACGTGTGCTTGGGTTGACTCTACAACTCTACCCGTATGTAAAAATCAGCGTATTCAACGTCATAAATCTTTAAAACAAATTGCCACACGAGGTAGAAGCTCAATGGGTTGGTTCTATGGATGCAAATTGCATGTATTGGTGGATGCTCAGGGTCAATTTATTCACACCCAACTCTCGAATGGCCATACTTCAGATATCAAGATTCTGCCAAAGTTAGCGCAAGGCTATAAGGGGAAGATCTTTGGAGATCGTGGCTACATCAGTGAGATTTTAAAAGATAAGCTAGGAGCGCAAGGTGTTGAATTGATTACGTATCATCGCAAGAACATGCGACCATTAGAACTCTCATAAGCAGTCGCCATCGTTCTATTTCAGGTTATTTCGCAGGGATTTATGCATCACTCTGTGCTTATCAAATCTGTCATGAAAATAAGCCTCAATTTATAAAGATGTAAAATCAGGCTTATCCATGATTCGGGTTAATTAATAAACAATTAACTAAGAAAAAGAAATATATATTATTGAAATTTGAGCGTTTTTTTACATATTTAATTATAACAAGATTATCTAAAAATACTCATATTACTGCTTAGCATCTCTTCAGAATGTTAATGCGTATAAACTCTTAATTTCATTGAAATATCAACATCTGTGGAAGTAATAAAAGTTCTAATAGTATGAGTTTTGAGAAATTTAAAATAATAAAATGCCTCTATATTCTAGATTAAATTAAATGTTAGAGCATTATGGAACTCACATGTTAGTTAAATTAATTACTGATCATTCAAGATTTAACGAATATAAAATCCTCTTCCTAAAAACTACATAAGTGAAGAGAATGATTTATAAATGGTGAAAAATGAGAATAGTAATATCTTCAATACTCATGCTCTCATTCAAGCACGTAAAAAAGATTAGGTTTCACGTAAACTCTATACGCTTTCTAAAGATCATCACAAGGGTAACGTGTCATAACGGTGATGAAATATTTACCCATAGGAGTTAAAACTTCATTTATATTTTTTAGGTAAAACAGTCTCCCCGGAGGCTGTTTTTTTATACCTTATAGGGTTATGAGTTTTTGTCAATTTACATACAGATCATTCAAGTATTATTAAGATCTACATAAATTTCATAAGATAATGATTTAGGGAAGTTTTTAAATTTTAAGATGATTCAAAGTATTTGAAAATTATTTTAAATATACTGTATTTTTCACATGAGGCCATGACAGTGCGTGATATTCCACCTTTAAATGCTTTGCGAACTTTTGAGTGTGTAGCGAGACATAAAAGTTTTACTAAGGCTGCTGATGAGCTTTATGTAAGTCAATCTGCGGTAAGTCGGCAAATTACGCTTATTGAAGAATATCTAGGCATTGAATTTTTCAAAAGAGAACGTACGGGCATTAGCTTGACAGATGCGGGAGCAAAATATTATGCAGAAATCGGTCCTGCTTTTAATAAAATTGCTATTGCTACCCGAGGCATCAGCTCTTATAGGAAAAATAATGATATTTCACTTAGAGTATATTCCACATTTGCAGCCAAATGGCTGGTCAAACGTTTATCTAAGCTGCATACAGAAAACCCAAAGTTACGTATAAATATTAAAACAGCTACAGCACCTGTGGATTTTGCTACAGAAAGTGTTGATGCTTCCATTCAGTTTGGTTGTGGAGATTGGGAGAACGTAAATAGTTATTTTTTATTTGCTGATGAAATACGTCCAGTATGCAGCCCAAAACTTATTCAACATCTAACACGCCCACCAGCACCTCAAGATGTACTTAAATATAAACTCATTCATTCAAATTATCGAAAAATTGATTGGCGTGATTGGTTAGCAGCGCAACAAATTCCAGATGAACTAGAACAGGAGGTGGATCAGTTTATGTTACCCAACTCATTGCTTGCATATCAAGCTGCAATCGATGGTTTAGGTATTGCTATGGCGCAGACGCGTTTAGTTGAGCAAGAGCTTGAAGCGGGTATTTTAGTCAATTTCTCTGAATTTGTACTGAAACGAAAAATGGGCTATTACCTTGTTGCTCCAGAGAACTCTCCTAAACAAAACAAAATTGAAGAATTGAAAAATTGGTTAATCAAAGAACTCACGTAGATAAAGATTTAAAACTAAACTAGAGGGAATAATGAAAACATTAATTCAACAATATGCAGAATATGCTGCCATGGAAGCGCAGCGTGACTTAGCACCTGAAACATTGCATCATGCTAAACGTGTAGTACTTGATTGGCTATCTGCATTATATCCAGGCTTTTTGTCAGAAGTTGGAGAAAATATTGTAGCAACTTTTGAAGACGAATTGGGTTATGGTAAGAGCCGTATTCCGACACTCAATCGCACTGCTTTTTCTTCTACAGCTGCTTGGATATTAGGAACAGTTTCGCATGCAGTTGAGTTTGATGATATTTTTCGCGATGCTGTCTATCATCCAGGAGTACCAGTCATTAGTGCAGCCTTGGCTGTAGCGGATGAATATCAACGTTCAGGTCTTGATTTTTTAAAAGCTATTGTTATTGGATATGAAGTGTCGACTCGTTTAGGTGCAGCAGTGCAACCATCGCATTATACTTATTTTCATACTACTGGAACGGTGGGAGCGATTGGTAGTGCGGCGGCGGCGGCATTTTTAATTAATCCTTATGACCAAAATTTATTTAGCCATGCTGTTGCAACTGCAACAACGTTTGCCTCTGGCTTACAGCAAGCTTTTCGATCAGATGCGATGACAAAAGCCCTACATGGTGGACACGCAGCATCAATTGGTGTTACCGCAGCAAAAGCAGCAGCTAAGGGAATTACAGGAGCCCTAGATATTTTAGAAGGTGAAGTTGGATTTGGAGCTGCTTTATCTAAAAATCCACAATGGGAAAAAGCAACGCTTAATTTAGGTCGAGATTATAATATTTGTAAGATGACGCAAAAAAATCATGGTTGTTGTGGTCATACTTTTGCTGCTATTGATGGTGTTGTAGCTATACGTCAGACATTATTAGACAAGGGATTATCTCTTTCAGAAGTTGAAAATATTACGGTTGAAACTTATCAAACAGCACTTAATGTAACAGGTAATTTTAATCCAGAATCCGCATTCCAGTGTCGTTTTAGCCTACCTTATGTGGTAGCACATGGTTTCCTACACGGCAGTGTCCGTTTGAGTGCTTTTATGGATGAGCAAATGGCATCACTAGCAACACGCGCGTTAATGAAAAAATTAACTCTGCTAAGTGATGATGAACTTACATCTAAATTCCCTAATCAGCGTGCAGCAAGAATTAAGATCACTTTAAAAGATGGTCAGATGTTTGAACATTTCTCTCCATGTCGTAAAGGTGATCCAGAAGCACCGCTAACTGATCAAGATTTAGATGATAAATTTTTTGAATTAGTCGAGGGTATTATCACAAAAAACCATGCCAAAGATTTAAGAGATCAAATTTGGAAATTGGAAGAATTAAATATAGTTGATTTAAAAGTATAAGTATTTAAATAAATCCAATTTATAGCAACTAGAATTACACCCTAGTTGCTTTTTTTATCACTATTGAAAAACACTAAGATTATGAATATAAATAAAAAATTATTTAACTCTCTTTTTTTATAAATTAATTTTAGTGGATTTTAAAATAAGTCATGGTGTGATGACTAATAAGAAAACATGCTCTAAAAATATCCAATATTCTAATTCAAAAGGGTAGATTACTAGACGTAGAGTTAGACATATGGATTTCAATTTAACCGAAGAACAAAATGCTTTTGCTGAGTCGGTGCGTAAGTTTGCACAAAAGGAATTAGCGGATGGTGCATTGGAGCGAGCTCATTCCCATGATTATCCTTGGGAAGTCGCTGCAAAATTAGCAGAGATGGGTTTGATTGGTATTACTGTTAAAGAAGAAGATGGTGGTATTGGCGGAACCTTAATGGATGCTGTGATTGCCATTCAAGAATTAGCTTTGGTATGTCCTAAAAGTGCAGATGTTGTACAAGCTGGTAACTTTGGCGCAATTCGAACCTTTGCAGAATATGCATCTCCACATTTAAAAGAAAAATACTTACCAGATCTGTTAGCAGGCAAAAAACTGCTTGCTTTAGGTATGAGTGAACCAGGCGCAGGTTCATCCGTGACTGAACTAAAAACCTCAGCAGTTGAAAATGGTGATCACTACATCATCAATGGCTCTAAAGTATTTTCAACACATAGTCCACATGCCGATACCTTCTTGATTTATGTGCGTTTCGGTGAAGGGCTAGATGGTATTGGATCAGTGATGGTTGATCGTGGCACACCAGGTTTTGAAGTTGGTCAGCCTTCCGCATTTATGAGCGGTGAAGAATGGTGCCAGTTGTATTTTGATAACTGTCGTATTCCAAAAGAAAACGTATTGCTTGGGTCAGGTGGATTCAAGAAACAAATTTCAGGTTTTAACGTTGAACGTATTGGTAATGCATCACGTGCATTAGCACTTGGTCGCCATGCCTTTAATGTTGCACGTCAGCACTGCCTGGACCGTGAACAGTTTGGTAAACCTTTATGTGAGTTCCAAGGCCTGCAATGGAAGTTTGCGGAAATGGCACTGAAGTTAGAAGGCTCACAACTTCTTCTTTACCGTGCTGCAATTAATTCTGATGGCGGTCTGCCATCTGCGTATGAAACAAGTATTGCCAAATTGTCATGCAATTTGACGGGCTGGGACGTCGCTAACGAAGCACTACAGGCCATGGGTGGATACGGCTATTCGACAGAGTCATTGGTTGAATACTGTGTAAAACGTACTCGAGGTTGGATGATTGCCGGCGGTTCGATTGAGATTTTGAAGAATCGTATTGCAGAAGACGTATTTGGTCGTCGTTTCAACCAACGTGCAAAGTAAAATTTTAAAAGGATTTTAGAAAAATGAATTCTATGGTGAAAGAGAATAAAACACTTTCTAATGCATTATTGAAGCCGAAGACCGTAGCGTTAGTGGGTATTTCAGATGACATCACAAAAACCGCCGGTCGTCCTTTACATTTTTTAAGAAATGCAGGTTATAAAGGTACCATCTACTGTATTAATCCACGTCGCGAGACAGTACAGGGTGAAAAAGCATATCCTTCACTTTCGGCATTGCCTGAAGTACCAGAACATGTGTATGTCTTAACGGCAGCGGAATTGGCATTAGAAGCTGTTGAAGAGTGCGGTAAATTGGGTGTACCTGTTGTAACACTCATCGCGAGTGGCTTTAGTGAAGCTGGTGCTGAAGGGATCGAGCGTGAAAACAAGCTACGTGAACTTAAAGCAAAATATCAGACACGTATTTTAGGTCCATCGAGCTTAGGTTTAGTCAACCTATATGAAGATCTATTTTTAACAGCAAATGCAGCTTTTGCTGAGCCAGGGTTGCCCAGAGGTCATATTTTCTGTGCTTCCCACAGCGGTAGTATGATTGGGTCTTTGACCTCACGTGGTCGTAACCATCATACGGGCTTCTATGGCTTGGTATCAGTAGGTGGTGAAGTTGATCTGAGCGTAGGTGAGATCTGCTTAGCTACTTTGGATAACCCAGATATTCATGGCTACATGCTATTCCTGGAATCAATGCGTCATGCAGAGAAATTACGTGAATTTGCAGTAAAAGCATCCGAATTAAATCGTCCTGTGGTGGTGTTTAAGCTTGGTCGTTCACAAGTCGCAGCAGATCTTGCAGTTTCACATACAGGTTCTATGGCAGGTGAAGATGCGGTTGCAGAAGCATTCTTTAAAGATTGTGGTATTGCACGTGTAGAAACCTTAGATGGCTTCTTGAATGCAATTCCTCTGTTAAGTAAAGTTCCACCACAATTAGCGAATAAGAAACAAATCAATGTGGGTGTTTTGACGACAACCGGTGGCGGTGCTGCAATGGTCGTTGACCAACTGGGTATTCGTAATGTTTCAGTTATGTCACCATCAGAAGAGACGATTGCCAAACTCAATGCACGTGGTGTAGATGTCCATGCTGGTGGAATTATCGATTTAACGCTGGCTGGTACCAAGTATGAAGTGATGAAAGCTGCGCTAGAAGTACTTGAAGAAGCACCTGAATTTGACTTGGTATTGGTCGCTTCAGGTTCTTCAGCTCGTTATCATCCAGATCTGGCGGTTAAACCGATTGTTGACAGCATCGCGACTTACAAAAAACCGTTAGTCAGCTTCTTAGTTCCTGATGCGCCAGAAGCATTAAAGCAATTAAAACAAGCTAATGTCCCTGCGTTTCAATCACCAGAGGCTTGTGCTGATGTAATCAATGCAGCATTTTCTCGTCGTCAGCCAATTCCCATTCCTGCGCAAGTGACTCAACCAACTGAATCGACTACGGTCACTTTAGATGAAGATTCTGCTTATCAATTGCTAAGCCCATTAGGCATTCAAAATGCACCATATCAACTGTTGGATGTTACACAACCCCAAGCGTTGGAAATTGCATATCCAGTGGTAGTGAAAGTTTTACATGATCAAATCAGTCATAAAACTGAAGTTGGTGGTGTGATTTTACATATACAAAATGAGACAGAACTCCAAGCTGCAATTCAACAAATTAAATCTAACGTTGAGAAAAACTGTCCAGAACTGACCGTTGCAAAAGTTTTAGTACAGTCCATGGTCAAAGGTCTCGGTGAAGTACTGGTTGGATTTAAACGTGACAAAGATGTAGGTCCAATTGTGATGCTGGCTGCTGGTGGTGTTTTGACTGAACTTTATAAAGACAGTTCAATGCGATTAGCCCCTGTGACCCTTGATGCAGCATATGAAATGATAGCTGAAGTAAAAGGTTTAAAGGCACTAGATGGTTTCCGTGGTAAGCAAAAAGGTGATTTAAACGCAATTGCTGAAACTGTAGTGGCGTTCTCTCAGCTTGCAGTATCTAAGGAATACTACATTGAAGAAGCTGAAATGAACCCACTTATTGTGAACCCTCAAGGACAAGGTGTTACAGCTGTGGATGCACTTGTACATATTGCCAAGGAAGCTTAAGGCATGACAGACACTATTCATTTTGAAACTGAGGGATCAATTGCGGTCATCGTAATTGATAACCCTCCTGTAAACACAGGTTCATGGTCTGTACGCAAAGGTCTTCTTGATGCGGTTGAGAAATTTGCTCAGGATGAATCTCTGACTGCAGCAGTGATCATTGGTAAAGATAAAAACTTTATTTCAGGTTCTGATCTTAAGGAGTTTGGCAAACCAATTACTCCACCTGAATTGCCTCAGGTAATCAAAGCAATAGAAGAATGTCCAAAACCTGTGATTGCCGCGATTAGTGGTGCAACTTTAGGTGGTGGTTATGAGCTGGCACTTGGTTGTGATGCACGTTTAGCAGCAGCGAATACCTTAGTAGGTTTACCAGAAGTGACTTTAGGTATGCTTCCTGGTGCGGGTGGCACACAACGTTTACCACGCCTGATCGGTCTGGGTCCTAGTATTGAAGTGATTTGTAGCGGCAAACGTCTTAAAGCTGCTGAAGCATTCAAACTAGGTATGGTCGAAGCCATTGCTGAAGGTGATTTACGTGCTTTTGCCATTGAATATGCAAAAACAGCAATCAAAAATCCGTTATCCAAGAAAACAGTAGCAGCTGAAACTGATGAAGAAATTGATGGCATTATCAAAAAAGCCTTGAAGTCTGGTAAAAACCGTCCTCAGGTTAAAGAGGCTATCCGTTTGATTCAAGCAACAGCGACAATTGATTTCGAAACTGCTTTATCTAAAGAACGTGAAGCATTTCAAAAACTTCGTGTGGGTGAAGAGGCATTTGCTTTAAGACACTTGTTTTTCGCAGAAACTAGCGCTAAAAAGGCCATCAATCTGAAAGAGACACTATTTAAAGCCATTCACAACGTCGTTATTGTTGGTGCAGGTACGATGGGAACTGGTATTGCTGTAGCGGCATTAAGAGCGGGATTTAAGGTTACAGTCTATGATCAGTCAAAATCAATCTTGGTAAAGTGCAAGTCTAAAATTGATGACATTTATACTCACGATGTTATAGCAGGTCGTATTCAGTCCTCTGATCAAATCAGTCAGCTAGAACAGCTTGAGCTTTCAGATCATGAGTGTGTTTTTACAAATGCTGATCTGATTATTGAAGCTGTTTTTGAAAGTTTGGCAGTAAAACAAAACTTAATTAAACAGATTGAAAGTGTAGCTGCACCTCATACGATTATTGCGAGTAATACGTCTTACATTGACTTAGATGAAATCGCTGAAGTCAGCATCCGACCTGAAAATATTGTCGGCATTCATTTCTTTAATCCAGCAAATATCATGCGTTTGGTTGAGGTGATTCACGGCAATAATACTTCTCAGGAAGTGATTGCTTCAGCATTCGCATTCGTACAGAAGTTATCTAAGTTACCGATTTTATGTAAAAACTCGTTTGGCTTTATTGGTAACCGGATCTACGCGGCTTACCGTTATCAATGTGAACTTATGTTAGAGGAGGGTGCATTACCTCATGAAATTGACCAAGCGATTGAAGGGTTTGGTTTTAATATGGGGCCATTTGCTGTAGGTGATTTATCCGGTCTAGACATTGCTTGGAATATGCGTAAGGCGAATACCGCAAAGCGTAACCCAAATGCGCGTTATGTTGAGATTCCTGACCAATTATGTGAAGCACAGCGTTTTGGTCGTAAAACAGGCGCTGGCTACTATAACTATGCTCACCAGAAACCTGAAATTGATCCAATTGTTACCGACATTATTCTTAAAGCTTCTGCAGTAAAAGGTATTGAACGAAAGCCCTTTACCTCTGAACAAATTGTGGAGCGTGTACTGCTCACGATGGCAAATGAAGCGGCATTATTATTGGCTGAAGGCGTGACTTTACGTATGAGTGATATTGATTTGGTCATGGTCAATGGTTTTGGTTTCCCTAAGTGGGAAGGTGGACCTGCATATTGGGCATCTAAACTAGATTTAAACTATTTATATCAGCAACAAGAAATTTTGGAGCAAAGTACAGGCGCTGGATTTAATGAAGGCGATTTATCCATTTTTCATAAACTTGCTAAAACTGCCTAAATTTTAAGTGCCTATTTGCCCGACTTCGGTCAGGCTTTTTTTACGCTTGAATGAATGGCATGAGGTCTTGATTTTTTGGAAATTATTACTGATTTCTCCTCAATATAATTGAACGCACCAACAGTGAATGACACATGGAAAATGAGTAATCAAAGCAGTTTAACAATGAGAGTATTAATGTCACCGGAGATGGCTAATTTTTCTGGCAATGTCCATGGTGGAAAGATACTAAAGTTACTGGATCAAGGCTTGTTTAAAGAAGCTATTCAAGTCAGGGAAATGGTTTAATTTCTTGCCAATATAAATTATGTCGGACGGAGCTCAATGGAAATCGGTATTTGTGTTGAGGCACAAAATATTCAAACCCGTGAGATCCGACATACCAATAATTTTTACTTCATTATGGTGGCAGGAGATCAGAATAGTAAAACTACTCAAATATCTCCTTTAAAACTTAGTTCGCAACTTAAGCAATGCCGTTTTGATGCTGCTTTAAGGCGTAAAAAACGACGACTACAGACCAATTAATTTTTCTTAATAAAGCATATCTAAAAAGGGATTTGTGATGAAAAACGCATATATTATCGATGCCATTCGTACGCCATTTGGTCGCTATGCAGGCGGTTTAGCGCCTGTCCGTGCCGATGACTTAGGTGCAGTGCCACTTCAAGCACTGATGCAACGTAACCCAAACATCAATTGGGAAAAAGTTGACGATATTATTTACGGCTGTGCCAACCAAGCGGGTGAAGACAACCGTAACGTCGGTCGTATGTCTGCACTACTTGCTGGTGTACCGTATCAAGTACCAGCAACGACAGTAAACCGTTTATGTGGTTCATCACTTGATGCCGTGGCGATGGCAGCCCGCGCCATTAAAGCGGGTGAAGCAGACCTGATTGTTGCAGGTGGTGTGGAATCTATGTCACGCGCACCACTGGTAATGGGTAAACCAGAAAGTGCTTATGGTCGTAGTCAAAAACTTGAAGACACCACCATGGGTTGGCGTTTTATCAACCCAAAACTCAAAGAGATGTATGGCGTTGAAACCATGCCGCAAACTGCGGAAAACTTAGCGGAACAATTCAACATCAGCCGTGAAGATCAAGATAAATTTGCCTTCAACAGCCAACAACGTACCGCAGCGGCACAAGCCAAAGGTTTCTTTAATAATGAAATCGTGCCTGTGGTGATCCCACAGCGTAAGGGCGATGCAGTTGTGATTGATACGGACGAGCATCCACGTGCATCGACCACTTTAGAAGGTTTAACCAAGCTAAAACCTGTGGTAAAAGCAGATGGTACAGTAACAGCAGGTAATGCCTCAGGTATTAACGATGGTGCAGCAGCAATTTTGATTGCCTCTGACGATGCAGTTGCAACGTATGGTTTAAAACCGCGTGCCAAAGTGATTGGTGCAACGGTTGTCGGTGTTGAGCCGCGCATTATGGGCTTTGGTCCTGCACCTGCCATTAAAAAGTTACTGGCACAAACGGGTCTCACTTTAGAACAGATGGATGTGATTGAGCTCAATGAAGCCTTTTCAGCACAAGCATTGTCTGTAACGCGTGATTTAGGCTTGGCTGATGATGAAGCCCGTGTCAATCCAAATGG
>NZ_JCAKMW010000031.1:0-25346 GCF_059515805.1 Acinetobacter sp. CY05
GCGACGCAGACGGCGATGCTGATGGCGACGCGGACGGCGATGCTGATGGTGACGCGGACGGCGATGCTGATGGCGACGCAGATGGCGATGCTGATGGCGACGCAGACGGCGATGCTGATGGCGACGCAGACGGCGATGCTGATGGCGACGCGGACGGCGACGCAGATGGCGACGCAGATGGTGACGCAGACGGCGATGCTGATGGCGACGCAGATGGCGATGCGGATGGCGACGCGGACGGCGATGCTGATGGCGACGCAGATGGCGATGCTGATGGCGACGCGGACGGCGATGCTGATGGCGACGCGGACGGCGATGCTGATGGCGATGCTGATGGCGACGCGGACGGCGATGCTGATGGTGACGCAGACGGCGATGCTGATGGTGACGCAGACGGCGATGCTGATGGCGACGCGGATGGCGATGCTGATGGCGACGCAGATGGCGATGCTGATGGTGACGCGGACGGCGATGCTGATGGCGACGCGGATGGTGACGCAGACGGCGATGCTGATGGTGACGCAGACGGCGATGCTGATGGCGATGCTGATGGCGACGCAGATGGCGATGCTGATGGCGACGCAGATGGCGATGCTGATGGTGACGCGGATGGCGACGCGGACGGCGATGCTGATGGTGACGCAGACGGCGATGCTGATGGCGACGCTGATGGCGACGCAGACGGCGATGCTGATGGTGACGCGGACGGCGATGCTGATGGCGATGCTGATGGTGACGCAGACGGCGATGCTGATGGCGACGCGGACGGCGATGCTGATGGCGACGCAGATGGCGATGCTGATGGTGACGCGGACGGCGATGCTGATGGCGACGCGGACGGCGATGCTGATGGCGACGCAGATGGCGATGCTGATGGCGACGCAGACGGCGATGCTGATGGCGACGCGGACGGCGATGCTGATGGCGACGCAGACGGCGATGCTGATGGCGACGCGGACGGCGATGCTGATGGTGACGCGGACGGCGATGCTGATGGCGACGCAGATGGCGATGCTGATGGTGACGCGGACGGCGATGCTGATGGCGACGCAGATGGCGATGCTGATGGCGACGCAGACGGCGATGCTGATGGCGACGCGGACGGCGATGCTGATGGCGATGCTGATGGCGACGCAGATGGCGATGCTGATGGTGACGCGGACGGCGACGCGGATGGCGATGCTGATATTGAAGCAGTTGATGATTTGGAGACAGTGAATCAGACCAATACAGATGTATTAGATAACTTAAATGGTGAAACAGGTGACTCTTTTGCATTATTAAGTGCGGATGCAATAGCAGGTATTATTGATGTAACCTTATTACCGTCTAGTTCTGAGCTTAATTTCACTGTAAATCCTAATACAACTCAGGATATTACGGTTGACGTTTCTGGTAATACAGGTTCTCTGAGTATAGGTGCTGTTGCCGGTGCTTTAGATGGTCTAATTTCAGCTTTATTGCTTGGTCAATCATTTAGTGGTACTGCAGATCTCTTAGTCATTGATCGAACTACTGGTGAAATTGTTGCTGTTGCTCAGGATTCAGTGACTTTAACACCTCAGTTAGTTGATTTTACCAATTTAGGAGTGATTACAACCTCTATCTCTGCAACAGGTGTTAATTTTGAAGGATTACCTCCAGGAGATTATACAGTTGCTTTATCAACCACTGAAACTGATGGTTTTATTGCAACAATTGTTGGTCTCATTGCTGGCACAGGTTTGTTATCAAATGTAGACATTACTATTGTAGATTCAGTGCAACATAATATGACTGAACTCTCGGGTAATGTATTAACAAATGATGATATTGAGGGAGAATTACATACACCGATAGCGACAGCAACGGTAGTGGCGATTGCTTCAGAAACGATTACTACTCCTCAGAATGTTGCTCCAGGTGCACCAGTAATTATTAACGGACAGCATGGTACATTGTCGATTAGTTCTGATGGCTCGTACTCTTATCAAGTAGACCCAACAGTAGATGCGGTTGGTAAAGTAGATACCTTTACTTACACCATTAGTGATGGAACACATACAGATACTGCTAATCTTAATATTCGTATTACGAAAGATGGTGTGACTGTAGAATGGAATGATAATAACCCAACGCAAGATGGAGTTATTCCACAAGATATTTCTGCAACTAATGATTTGTATACGGCATTGGCTCAGAATGTTGAAGATAACTTGAATGGAGAATCAGGTAACTCATTTGCTCTAGCAAATGCAGGAGTGATAGGAGATATTATCTCAGTCGACTTGTTCCCAAGTGGTAATGCTTTAGTATTTAATGTTGCTGACAATAGTGCACAGGATATTACTGTCAATGCGACTGGTACTACAGGTTCGCTAAGTCTTACAGCGATTGGTGGTGCCATTGATGGTATCTTGAGTTTAATTACTGGTGGTGGATACAGTGCATATGCTGATTTACTTGTAATTGATCTTCTGACTGGTGAAATTGTTCAAACTGCTTCAAATGCGGTAACAATTACCCCATCATTAGTGGGTAGCCTAAATCCATTGGATCCGGAATTCGGTCTGATTACTAACGTTATTTCAGCAACCAATGTACAGTTTAATGACTTACCTCCAGGTACCTACACTGTAGCTTTCTCTACAACTGAAACAAGTGGTATAGCAAGTCAATTGATTGGCTTAGTTGCAAGTAGTGGTGTATTAGCAAGCAGCACAATCACAATTACTGATTCAACGCTTCATGATTTTGGTCGTGTGAATGGCAATGTTTCATTAAATGATGATTGGGCAGCAGAGTCTCATGGTGATACAGCGGTTATATCATTGATTGCATCAGAAACTGTAAGTTCACTACCTGTAACTGCAGCAGGAACTACAATCAATGGCCAGCATGGTAAGTTGGTTATCAAAGCTGATGGTTCATTTGAATATATTGGCAATGGTGATCCGGCATCTTACGGTAAGGTGGATAGTTTCACTTATACCATTAAAGATGACTACCATACTGACACTGCGGTACTCAATATTCGTATTGATGCTGATGGTTTAGGTGTTGTTTGGGACAATGAAAGTCCTGGGCAAGATGGCACATTACCAAGTTTTGATGCGGTAGATGATGTAGAAAACCTCACCATTGCTGTGCGTAATGTAGTAAATGAAGACGTAATTGTACCAATTACCACCACTGGAGCAGTAACAACGTCATTTACTGACAGTAATGCAATTCTTGGTGCTTATACACGTACCTTTACTAATAGATTTACTGGTTCACAGTCATTTACGGTAGATTCTGACACAACAGTAACGGGTACAGCATTAATCAATGTTGGGTTAGCTCCTGCTGTTGGGCTTACAGCCAATTCGTGGGGCACCGTGACAGCGACCTACACGATTACTGGACCAAATGGTGTGATCGAGAGTGGCTCGTTGGTACGTGATAGTAATCTATTAAGTTCTAGTTATAATGACTATATCGCCACAGCTGATTTTACGAACTTACCTGCTGGTACGTATACAATTAGCTATAATGTGACCAATGTAACCACAGGAGCTGGAACAGCTATCACAACACCATCTAATAATGGTGCATTCACGGTAGATCCTGCTGTAGTCACAGTAGATGAAACCATGCTTAATGAGTATGAGCCAGTTGTACCAGGAGCGTATTCAGTAACAGGTGACATCTTAGGCAATGACACAGCTTCAGATTTCGCGAAGCTTGAGATTGTACAAGGAGCGAATACTTACGTTATTGAAAATGGTCATCTCTATGTTAATGGTGAGGTACAAAGTACGACCAGCGTAAGTATCGTTGGTGACTACGGTACGTTAGTGTTGAATAACAATGGTACTTACACATATACCGCATCAACTGCAACAAATGTGTGGGGTAATACGGAGGAGTTCATTTACACACTAACGGATATTACTGGCCAAACAGATACAGCTTCAATCAGTATCGAATTGATTAGTGATAATCTGGCAGCTATGCCTGCTGTAGGGGCCCGTGCAGCCTTCTTCTTGAACAATGATGACACATCATTATTATTAGATGTGGAATCAAATGAAGAGAATGTATGGGATACTTTCACTACAGGTTATAATCCAAATGATCTTAGTGCAGTAATTAGTGATAATGAGCAAACTGGAAATATCACCTCTATCTCTACACCAGATGAAGAGATTGATTTAAGTATTCCAGCCTCTGTAACATCACCAACATCTGCATATGTAGAACCAGTAGCTACATTTGATGATGCAGCAACGTTAGAAGAGCTATTAAAAGTTAATCCATCGTTGTACTAATATAGTTTTTTAAAAAAAAGAGGTCCTTCGGGACCTCTTTTTTATTTATAAAAAGAAACATTTATCTTTATATGCTATGTATTCGCTATGTTATATTAATAAAAAATGGATACATATAAAAACATTCGGTGAGTCCCCCCATGACAGTTTTGAGCATCAAAAATTTTTCTCATGTTTTAGTTCTTAAAGAAAAACTTAAAGTATGGTTACTTGAAAACTTTTTAATTCAAAAACAAGCTTTATATACTTTATTTTTCTCTTACGGCACAGTAAACGAGCGCTGCAAAGTTTGGTCAAGTTCAGATCCAGAACCTCAAGTTCTAATTAAACGAATCATGAAGTTTATTGATCAATATTATGAAAAGAATCGATATTTACCTGAGTTTCTGAAATTTGATATCGCAGTTAATGTAGAAGAAAAACCATGGCAACAAGTTGTGAATGAGGTACATAAGCAGCCACACAATAATCATTATCGCAAAGGGATTAGCTTTGACCCTAAATTTAATATCTGCTTTTTAGAGCAAGAAATTTATGGTAGAGCAATTATTAAAGGTCTGACGTATAGTCAGCCAAATTTCTTTGATCAAAAAAATTTAAATAGTGCAGTTAAAGCTAAATATCCAAATATTTCTAAAGTTTTTGAATTAGATAAAATTACAAAGGTATGGACTTTCGATACAATTGCGAGTTTCTACGAAAATCAAAAATTAGTACCATTACAATCTACAGGTGCTCAAAACGGTGTACGTTATTTAGAAGGTAATAAGAAAGATCATATTCGTGATATTGTACTTAAAAATGCCGATTTTCTACATAACGAGATTCAAGAAAACGGACGTTTTGTATACGGTTACTTTCCTGCATATAATCGAGAATTAAGAGACTATAATACCGTACGTCATTGCACATCAGTCTATGCTTTAATTGAGACGTTTGAAGTCAAAGATCAGCCTCATTACTGGGATAACATCCATAAAGCAATCGATTACGCTTTAGAAAATTTTTATAAAGAAGTGAATAAAAATACAGCACATATGATCGATCATATGGGTAGTGATCTAGAAATTAAGCTTGGATCCAATGCTGCAGCTGTAATGATGCTTGCAAAATATCAAGAAACTACGGGCAATAATAAATATCAAATCTATGCAGAAAAAATTGCTAATGGTATACGTAGTATGATTGATAAAAATGGGCAAACCACACATGTGCTTTTATACCCAAGTCTAGAGGTTAAAGAAGAGTTTCGTATTATTTATTATGATGGTGAAGCAGCGCTAGGCCTATTACGCTTATATCAACTTAATAATGATACTGTGCTTTTAAATACAGTGAAACAGATGTTTGATAATTTTATTGCTAAATCTTATCATAAGTATCATGACCATTGGCTCAGTTATTGCACTAATGAATTAATTAAAATTAATCCAGAAAAAAAATACTATGAATTTGGCTTAAATAATTATTTACAGCACCTTAACTTTATCCGTAATCGTAGAACAGCTTATGCAACTTTCTTAGAAATGTTAATGTCTGCGTATAAAATGGTATCTAAACTTAAAGCACAAGGACAGGATGAGCTTTTTGAAAAAGCAAATTTTGAAGAATTAAAAAATGTCATTGAGCATCGCGTAGAGTATCAACGCACTGGGATTTTCTATCCGGAAGTGGCTATGTATATGGCTAAGCCTAGTAAAGTTCTTAATGCTTTTTACGTTCGTCATGACCGTTTTAGAACACGAATTGATGATCAAGAACATAATTTATCTGGTTATGTCGCATACTTAAACTATTTTGAGAAATAAGAGAACAATAACATGAATAATAGTATTGGTATGTTACGAGCAATTGGCTCACCAGGTCCAAAAGCCAAAGCGATGGCATATATCTCCCAAATAAGAGGTCTAAAATTTTATTACTTTACTTTAAATGATATAGATATAGGTAATAAAAAAGTAAAAGCTTATACGTTAATTAATGATCAGTGGGTTAGACAACAAGTTGATTATCCCTACGTTATTGATAATGATGTTCGTTCATTAAAAAATAAAGTGATTATTAATGAACTAAGTCAATATTGTTATCTTACGACACAAATTTTAGGTGGGAAGTTAAAAACAACTCAATTGATTGAATCCTTACCACAGTACAAAGATATTATCATTCCTTATGAAATGATAAAAAATGAAGCACAATTACGAACTTTCATTTTGAATAATAAGTATGTTGTCATCAAACCAGTTGGGGGTAATCAAGGAAAAAACATTCAATTTATACTGTGGGAGGATCGCAGGTATAAAATCAATGATGGCGGAAATATACACTACTTTTCAGAAGAAGATTTTTCTAGTTTTTATGAGGATAAAATTAAAGGACGCAATATTATATGTCAAAAATACATTTCTTCTCTAACAACACACAATCAAGCTTTTGATTTACGTGTTCATGTACAAAGAAATGGGAAACGTGAATGGGAAGTAACTAAAATATATGCTCGTATTAGTGCGGGTGAAGCATTAGTAGCTAACTTGTCTGCAGGTGGTAGTATGGCAGATGGTAAGTTATTTTTAAAACATCATTTTCCAGAAAAATATCTGAATATCTATAAAAAGATCCAAGATATTGGCTTGAATTTGCCAAGAGATTTTCAAAAATTTTATGCTAAGGAAATTGATTCTTTAGGTATAGATTTGGGTATTGATGAAACAGGTCACGTTTGGCTATTTGAAATTAATAGCTTTCCTGGGTCAAAATACTTTGAATTTGAGAGAGCATTAACTAGAATAAATTATTTAAAAACAATATTGAATACACGTAATAATATATCTTATATCAAAGAGAAACTAGTTGGTAATTGTAAACTTGTTATTGACAATACGCCATTAAAATCAAATCATAATATTGTGTTTTTAAAGAATAAGTATAGCAAAGTAGGAATGGGTTTATCTTCGATTAGAAAAAATATAGAGAAAATAAAGATTGTATTATATGCTGGTGATCCTATCCAAGATGAAAACCTACTACAGCAAACGAATTTTATACGTATCAATGATGTAGATAAATTTTTAATTGAATTAGCACATGCATTTAGACAAGAATTTAGTGGAAAAATTTATACGGTCACAGGTAGTGTAGGAAAGACATCTGTTTCGACATTATTGGCACAAATGATTAAATCACTTGACTCTGATACATTAATTAATTTGAAAGGAAACACCCCATTTTATATTGCAAATGGGATGACGCAGATTAACAATCAAAATCATGCAGTATTTGAGGTAGCTGGGGCCGGAACAATTAATGACGAACCTATAGGTGCTATTTCACACCAAATTTTACGACCTCATATATGCTTGTTTACTACTCTTGCACCTGCTCATATTGAGAAGATTGGCAGCATGAAAGCAATTGCTGAGCGTAAGGCAGCAGCTTTTAAGTATTTACCTGAAGGTTCTGTCTTGGTCATCAATAAAGATGTTGAGTATTTTGAATACATGATGTCCTTTGTACCTGATCATGTTAGGGTGTACACTTATGCTATGAATTCAGATGCTGATGCTAAAATCATTGAGCATAATGAAGATGGTATGATTATACAAATTGATCAAGTTAAAGAAAAAATCAATGTAAATGAGCAGGCTCCTGAGCTTAGGCTCAACTATTTAGGTATAATTGCGGTACTGAAAATTTTATTTCCAGATCGATGGAAAGAAAGTTTATTTAAATTGAATGCTGTCAAAAAAGTGCATGGTCGAGGTAAAGTTTTAAATACAGTGTTTAATCATAAAAATATTACAGTAATCGATGAAAGTTATAATGCAAATCCAAGCTCGATGAAGCTTGCTATCACAAATTTTAATAGATTAAATACGAATAAGAAAATTGTTGTAATCTCTGAAATGCTTGAACTTGGAGATTTTAGTTTAGGCTATCATAGAGAGATTGTTGATTTAATTAATACGCTTGATTTTGATAAAGTTGTCCTCCTTGGAGAAATCTTTAAAAAATTAGAAATCATTAATGATAAGGTAGTAAATGCTGAAAATTTTGAAAACCTTAATCATATATTAGGAAGTGTAGTTGAAGATGGATCAAGCATATTGTTTAAAGGGTCGAATAGTACCGGTTTAAATCAATATGTTAAAGATAATTTTTATTTTTCTAAAAATTAAGTTAACTTAAAGCAAGAAAAGTTAAAAATACTTTTCTTGCAAATTTTATAGATAAATTTATATTAGAATACTATTAATTGTCTTTAATAAATAATGTGGATGATATAGCTGAATTTGACTTATATTTTACATTATTGAAATAATTAATTTTTTATTTTAGTTGATTTAATTTAAAAAATTATAGCTGTAGAGTTTAATTTGATTTTAGCTCTATAAAGCTACAATTTAAATATAAAAATTTAAGGCTGTTAAAAATATATTATCAATTTTGGAAATATTCAAGTGTGATTTGAGGTATATAAAAAATATTTTTCTAATAAAATTAAATGTCTGAGAGGTTGATGGTGAAAATAAAATCATCTTTATATTTAATGAATATGTCTAGTATAAATCCTTTAGGACGACTTCCAATTTTTGTGAATACAAAATGTAGTGTAACCATAAGGGTACCTAAAAATATAAACCAAGTTTATATAAAAAATGAGGTGCGAATTTTTTATACTGATAAAATAACAAGTAAACATGCTTTATTAGACTGGAAAAGTACAAACCAAAATCAAATCCCAGATTACATTGAAAATATTGCTATACAAGCGACTACAACTATAGACACCTTGAGCTATCTAGGGTTTTTGCATCCCTTAATGAGCGATCGGTATAGAGACCGAGCCCACTACATAGATATTTATGTTAGAAATATTGGTACCAAAAATGGGATCGCTTATGAAAAACCTTTATATAATTATCATGGTCATCAGTCTGGATGTGGACTCAGTATTTATTTAAACCCTCAACTTGAGGGTTTTCCGGACAGGTGGACGGTAGTATGTCACGAAATTTTTCATCTTTATCAATATGGCTATGCACAATTTAAGAATCGTTGGTATTTAGAGGGTATGACCAACTGCTTAGAACGCTTAATGCGTGAAGGTAAGGGGGAAAAATATTTAACACCCTTACCTAGTACAAAAGATGAACTAGAGAAAAACGTATATAACGTACCTTATACACATATTTGGCACAGATTAGCTTATTTAGCAAAGCATACAAATCTAGCAGAAAATTTACCTTTACCTATATCACTTTTAGAACGTTGCTATACAGATGGTACTCCTGTTTTTAAAGATTGTGATTTCAACGGCTATATCTTTATGCGCCGATTTTTAGAAAATTTAAACATAAGTTCCTTAAGAATCAGCAAAGAAATGAATTTATCGCCCTACGCATGGACTGAAAAATTACAAAGATCTGCAGAATTTTCTCCCGTGATTTTAAAAACTATTCAAGAAACGATGATTGAATTGAATATGAACCAATCGAAGGAGGAGAAGGCATTTCTCAAGTTGAGATAGAGAGGATTCTCTTGCCTCTTACTAAGCTAGTCATATAAATGTGTATTTTTCATGAGAATTTTAAATTTCATTGATTCCTAACGATTAAGCAATGAATTAACAACTAAAATAAATTATTGTCAGTTGATCAAACATGTTCTAGCTCCTTGAGGTTTCAATTTGATTTAAGTTTAGCAATGACAGTAAGCTATTAGCTAAATTTCCACAAGAAAAGCTCATACTTAAAATGAATCAATTCCGCAGCGAAATTTTTTAAAAATCTTTCGACATCACAATATGGATAATCCATTTGAAAAATATATTATAAACTATTGATCTACTCATTAAATGCTAGGCAAAACAGATCAAAACACGCTAAGTTAAATCCTAACCTTAAAACATTGGATGACGTGATAATGACTGAAATGATTTATGCCTATGCCGCACTTGATGCAAATACTCCATTACAACCTTTTCATTTTCAACAACGTAAAATGCGTGCGGATGATGTGGTTATTGCAATTGAATATTGTGGTGTCTGTCACTCTGATTTGCATCAAGCACGTAATGATTGGGGATTTAGCCATTACCCACTTGTGCCAGGCCATGAGGTTGTAGGGCGTGTGAAGAAAATTGGCCCAGCAGTGACTAAATATCAAATCGGAGATTTGGTTGGTATTGGTTGTATGGTTGATTCTTGTCGCACCTGTTCTGCCTGCCATACAGGATTAGAGCAGTACTGTGAAGAGGGCAATACAGGCACTTATGGTAGCTTAGACCGGCACGATCAAACACCCACTTATGGTGGCTATGCGCAGCGTATTATCTGTAGCCAAGATTTTGTACTTAAAGTTCCTGAAAATTTATCTGCTCAAGCTGTAGCACCCTTGTTATGCGCCGGCATTACTACTTGGTCACCATTACGTCACTGGAAGATAGGTGCGCATTCTAAAGTAGCTATAGTTGGCTTAGGTGGTCTTGGTCATATGGCAATCAAACTGGCGCATGCATTAGGTGCAGAAGTTACTTTATTCAGTCGCTCACCTCATAAAGAAGCGGATGCTAGAGCTCTGGGTGCAGATCATGTTGTGCTTTCGACAGATGAGTTACAAATGCAAGCGGTCAATAATCAGTTTGATTTAATTATTGATACTGTGCCTTATGATCACGATTTAAAACCTTATATTCCTACCTTAGCACTCAATGGTAGCCTAGTATTAGTGGGTTATTTAGGGGAAATTAGCGCACATTCTGTCCCTATGATATTAGGACGGAAATCCATTGCAGGTTCTTTAATTGGTGGTATTGCAGAAACGCAAGAGTTATTAGATTTTTGTGGTGAACACAATATTGTTTCAGATGTTGAGGTGATTGCCATGCAAGACATTAATTTGGCTTATGAACGTATGCTAAAAAGTGATGTGAAATACCGCTTTGTGATTGATATGAAATCATTGCATATATAACGCATAAAATGGTGTAGTCGTAGGGAGGTTTTTCTGCAAATACCTCTCTCTATTTAAAAACAATGACAGAAAATGCTATCTATTCCCAATAGAGACTTTCTATGAACACTTGCTACAGCGTTATGTGATTTTTAAATTAAAATAGGCAGATGTGAGCTTAATATTTTTACCAAGATCGAGCTGCAGAAAAAACTGTATAAATAAGTTAGAAACAAGTTTATCCACAGCTATTGTGGATAAATATGGCAGTTTTAGCTTTGATATATATGTATAAATGGTTTTTTTGATTAAAAAATGATCAATTTAAGTGCTTGATAAGTTATTAAGGCTTTTTATTTTAATAAATTCTTTATTTTTAGTACTTTAGAAGAACTCAATTCCTTATGGCTTGGAAATAAGAGCGAGGTGAAAATTATATGATCTTGCTCTCAATATTTAATATTTTAAATTAAAAAACCTATGCTGAGTACCAGCATAGGTTTAAGTCGATTAAGCTTCAGTGATGAGAGGAATGAGGCGCTTTCTCTGTTGATAACGCGTGAGCATATTTTTTACTTCCACTTGATAATCTTGCAAAGCCTGCATTTTAACGGGACCGAAACCACGCACGTTATTGACTAGATTACAAATCTCAACTGCTTGCTGCAAATCAGCAGGATCCAAGTGATCAATTACCTCGTTGACCAATTGCATATAGTCTTGAATAAGCTGACGTTCGGCAATGCGTTCAGGATTTTTTCCAAGTGGATCAAACCATTGACCACGCAACCATTTAAATTGCGCCAAAATTGGCATAAGCTTTAATATCCATGTGCCAAATTTGATTTTTTTAGGTCGTCCAGTGCTAGGATCTACGCGACTCAATAGAGGTGGCGCGAGCCACAAGCTCATATTTTTGACACTACTAAATTGTGCTTTTAGCTTTTCTTGGAACTCTGGCTGACTATATAGGCGAGCCACTTCATATTCATCTTTGTATGCCATGAGACGATATAAATTGCTTGCAATACTGCGTATTAATTGTTGATCAATATCATAATGAGCCAGACGTTTTTGTGCATCATGCATAAAATTTAAATAACGCTGAGCATATTGGACATTTTGATAATCTTTAAGCTGCTTAGCATAGTTTTGAACTTGCTCGCTAGCAGATAAATATTGCTCGTTCGTGTCTTTAACAGACAACAGTTGTTGTTCAAGTTCAGGGTGCTCGGCAATGATGCGTCCCCATGAAAAAGCAGCCCAATTTTTTTCAACACTTGGCATATGTTGCATGCTACTTTCTAATGCTTGCAAAGAAATTGGAATCAGGGCCTTTTGCCAAGCAAAACCTAACATTAAAATATGGGCAAAGGTGGTTTCAGCAAAAATTTTTTCGCAAAGTTGGTTGGCATGTAGCATATAAATATGTGAATCATTAACCACATGTTTTACTCGCATGATCAATTCATCAACATTTAATACATGATCACGATTATGTACAAACGCTGCAGTAGGCACCAAATCAAGATTGATGACCACATGACTATTAAGTTGTAAACGTTGTAACATATCACTTGTCGAGGCAGCGACCAGATCATTGGCCATTAATAGATGTGCTTCTTTGCTGCCTACACGAGAAGATAAAATCTGTTCTTGCTGTTTGGCTAAACGTACCTGACTAAAAACCGCGCCATTTTTTTGTGATAAACCGGTAAAATCTAAGACGCTTGCCGCATGATGATCTGCCACAGTTGCCTTGCCTACCAGTGCAGCAATAGTGAGTACGCCTGTACCCCCTACGCCAGAAAACAAAATGTTATAGTTCTGCCGAGGTATATGCGGTAGATGGATATTAGGCAGGGTATTTAAATAGCGCTGATAGTCCAATGTCTCAGGTGCATCATGTTTTAATTCTGCACCTTCTACTTCAATAAAGCTTGGGCAAAAGCCTTTTAAACAGGACAAATCTTGGTTACAGCTGGATTGATTGACTTTGCGTTTAATCCCTTGGGCCGTATGAATGGGCTCAATAGAAATACAATTAGATTGTACAGAACAGTCACCACAGCCTTCACAGACGCGATCATAAATAAATGCACGTTTATGAGAGGTGGCCAATGTCTGATGTTTGCGACGACGTCTTTTTTCAGCAGCACAGGTTTGGTCGTAAATAATCGCGCTTACGCCCTGATAGTGTTGGTATTGTTGTTGAATTGAAGTCAGTTCGTCGCGATGGAATATTTGACAATTTTTTGCCAGATCATCCCGATCTTGCCAACGTTCAGGTTGCTCTGAAATTAAACACAGATGTTCTACGCCTTCAGCAGCGAGTTGCCTAGATATTCGAGCTGGATCATTATTGCCTTCTGCAGGTTGACCACCCGTCATGGCGACTGCATCGTTATATAAAATTTTAAAGGTAATATTAGTCTTTGCTGCAATGGCTGCACGAATGGCTAAAATGCCAGAATGTTCATAAGTGCCATCACCAAGATTTTGAAAAATATGCGCCGTGTTGGAAAATGGTGCAGCACCAACCCAATGCATGCCTTCACCACCCATTTGACTAAAGGTATGCGTATTACGCTCTGGCATCATGAGTGCCATAATATGACAGCCGATCCCAGCACCTGCAATAGCGCCCTCGGGTATTTGTGTGGAGGTGTTATGCGGACAACCAGAACAAAAAAATGGAGTACGCTTTTGGGTTTCAGGTGCTAAAAGAGTCGTTTGCTCTAAAGCTTGAATTTTGTGTTGCAATCCTACAGGCTGCTCTAGAAATTGAAAGATTTTTTCAGCCACTAACTGGGTTGAATATTCACCGGTTTCAGGCAAAAAAAGATCACCATCTGGGGTGTATTTACCAAAAATTTGTGGTTTGTAATGGCTATGGTAGAGAATTTCTTTCAGCTGGCTTTCGACGATACTACGTTTTTCTTCAATTACTAGAACCTTTTTATGGCCATGGATAAATTCAAGCATGCCCTGATCTTCAAGTGGCCATGACATACCTACTTTATAAATTGAAATACCGTAGTAGTCTAATTTTTCATCCAATCCTAAATAACTTAAGGCTTGCATAAGATCTTGATGTGCCTTACCTACAGTGACAATGGCATAATGGGGTAGACTAGCCATATGGATTTTGCGATCTATGCGGTTTAAACGTGCCCACGCTTTAGCTGCAGGTAACTTATGTTCAATCAAACGTTTCTCTAATTCAAAGCGCTGTGCTGGCCATTGTAAGTTCTGGTCCCAATTGAGTAATGTGTCATTTTTTGCGGGGCTCAAGAATACAGGTAATTCATTTAAGCGTAGCGTTGCAGCAGCTTCAATCACATCAGCCACTGTTTTGAGTGCGACCCAAAGCCCTGAATAACGAGACATGGCAATTCCTGCTAAGCCAAAATGAATCACTTCAGCCACGTTACTCGGTTGTAAAATTGGCATAGCAACCGCTTGGAAAATGCCGTCACTTTGATGTGGAAAGGTAGAAGATTGAGCAGTGTGATCGTCTCCTGCTACGGCTAAGACCCCGCCCATTGGTGCAGTACCAAACATATTTGCGGTACGAAACACATCACCACTTCGATCAATACCTGGACCCTTACCATACCAAATGCCAAAAACACCTTGATAGCGGCTAGGACCGAAAGCAGCTTGCATTTGGGTACCCCATAATGCGGTCGCTGCTAAATCTTCATTCAGCCCGGGTTGAAAAACAATGTTAAGTTTTTTTAATTCGGCTTCATGTTTCCATAACATTTGATCATAGCCACCTAAAGGCGAACCACGATAGCCGCTAATTAACCCAGCCGTTTTTAAGTTCTGAGATTGATCAAGTTGAATTTGTAATTTGGGTAATTCAACTAAAGCTTGAATACCGGATAAAAAAACTGGCTCCGTGTTCGCTTCACGTTTGAAAATATAGTTTTTATCATGACCCATATGTTTATCCTTCTGTCGTGTTTAAGCGACTACCGTTCCTTATACTAGACGCATCTTTATTAAAACTTATTTTTATTAATAGTATAAAAATAAGTGATGATTTGTCTCAGTCTAGAAGTTGTGGCGCTAATGTAAAGACAGAAAAGACAGAAAATTGGTTGCAAATTCGTTATTCAGATATCAGCTGAATACAAAGCGTAAAGAGGGCACTTGATCTGCTTAAAACTGATAATATTAAAAATCAAACTACCATAGACATAAGATTTATTAAAAAAATAATATAATTAATTATTTAAGTATTTAACCTTTGTCATTCTGAATGTAAAAATTAAATTTTTATTTTCAACAATAAGTAAAGACATATAGCACTCAAGCTGATGTATAAGGGTGTTGCAACTGGCTTTTCAAGCTATAAAAAAAGACCCTCATGGCAGCACGAGGATCTTGGATTGCCTAACAGAGGTAGAAGTCAGCTATGACTTAAGCTCTGATGTTGAAGTGGTGGGACTAAGCGGTTCAACAAGAGTTTGATAATGCCGATCAGACTTCATATATAAAGTACAAATAATCGCAAGCATGGCCATACCGACAATGTACAGCATCACCCAAGTGGGTTGTCCGTGATTAAGGCTAAGCAATTTTGTGGCAATAAGAGGCGCTAACCCCCCACCCAGCACACCTGCAAATTGTACCGAAATCGAAATACCGCTATAACGGATTTGCGCTGGAAATTGCCGTGCAAATAACATTGATTCCGGAGCGTACATAATTGGAAACACCACACCAATGGCCAGAAAGAACGCCAACCAAATGAAGAATGGATTTTGGCTATTGAGCATCATAAAGAACGGGTAGCAATACAGTGCTAAAATGCCTAAGCCGAATAGAAATAAACGCCGCTGACCGACTTTATCGGAAAGATGCCCGCACAATGGCGTAACAAAGATAGAGAGTGCTGCACCACAGACAATGGCAAATAACACCTCCTGACGGGCAATATTGAGTTGCGTGGTGGCATAAGCCAGCGCAAAGGTAGAGGCAATATAAAACCAGGCATTTTCTGCTGCACGCGCCACAATAATCGTAATTAACTCTTTAGGATGATGCTTAAACACTTGTAATGCAGGAACTTTAATCTCTTTTGTCTCATGTTTGACTTTCTCAAAGTCAGGTGACTCTGGCACTTTAACCCGGATATACCACCCCACACCCAAGAGAAGCACGCTGGCTAAAAAGGGCAAGCGCCAGCCCCAACTAAATAAAGCCGCTTCAGGTAACAACGACACCAAAGCCAAAGCAATCGAAGCCAGCATTAATCCAGCACCGGCACTGGCCTGCGGCAAACTGCCCCAAAAGCCTTTTTTACCTTCAGGGGCATGTTCTACTGCCATAAGTACGGCGCCGCCCCATTCACCTCCCATGGCCATTCCTTGGACAAAACGCAAAATCACCAAGCATACGGTCGCCCAATAACCAATTGACTCATAAGTGGGTAATAAGCCAATCAAAATTGTAGGAATGCCCATTAACACCAATGTCAGCATCAACATCGACTTACGCCCCACTTTGTCACCAAAGTGCCCAAAAACAATTCCGCCCAAAGGCCGCCCAATAAAACCCACTGCATAGGTCGCAAAAGCAGCCAACACCCCGGTTAACGGATCCAAATTCGGAAAAAACAGTTTATTAAAAATCAGCGCCGCCGCTGCACCATAAATAAAAAAGTCATACCACTCAATCGTGGTCCCCACCATACTGGACACACCTGCCAGCCGGTGGCTTGAACGTGCCTGTTCAGCCATATCTACATCCTCATTGTGATTCTTTTGTATTGTTGGGCAGCTATTATTGTTTTACCCAATGCCTTTAAACTTGCATCTTTTTCAAGCTTGGGTCAATTTACTTAAATACTTAAGTAGTGTTTCATCAGGACAGAGGAGGAGCCATGCAACATGATCTGCTTTTTGAGCTTGCCCCAGCCGCGCTCGTGCTGTTAAGTCACCGGCAGATCCAACATGCCAATCAGGCATTTTTAGCGTTATTTGGTTATGAAAAATCGGCGCTGATGGGCCAAAACATGCGGATTTTATTTCCAAGTGACCAAGACTACGACATGATTGGCAGCCAAGCATGGCAAGGGGTGATGTCTGCACAAAACGGCTTCTATTCGGATCAGCGTTTTATGCGCCATAAAAATGGCACATTATTTTGGGTCAAAACCCATGCCCGTAGCTTAACTCCTGAGGATCCCTTTGCGCAGATCATTTGGCATTTTGAAGCGGAAGCCACTCAAACTGAAGTTCAACTGACCCCACGTGAAAAAGAAATCAGCCAATGGGTGGTCAATGGTTATAGCTGTAAACAAATTGCAAGACAACTGGGACTGTCGCATCGTACGGTAGAGGTACATGTGGCCAATTTAAAAAAGAAATTTGCCATTCAGTCCAAAACCCAACTGGCACATAAAATGACTTATCCAGACCAATTCCCTTGAGCAGAACATATAAGAAAGACCATCCATTGCGATGATGGGATGATGACACAAAATCAGTCAATCACAGCTGCATGTGGACAACCTGCAACAAGCTGGATAAGGTGCCATGGAATTGAATCAAGATCATTCACTTAATCTAAAAATAAGCACTACGACGCTACAATCCACTGAACAAGCATCATTAAAATCCCAAACATAGCTGAACCATGAAGTGCAACACAAAGCACAGCTCATCCAGCAGGCAGATGGGTAAAGCGCGAGATGAAACCTCATACATAAACCATCACCTAGATTAGATCGATATAAGCTCAAAAGAGGGAAGAAAGACGTCCTTTAGATTTCATGACATCCAGAGGATGAGAGATCTTAATCTCGGTGATTTTTAAGACTCAGATCTAACATGGGGTGCGACAATTTGATCTGTTTAACGCTTTGGGTGAGGGGATGTTGGGAAACCAGATGTTGTACAGCATGTTTGATTTTATGATCAGCTTTGAATACGTTGACTGCGGCACTAACCATTTTTAATCGACTGTTCGGGTTATTCATAAACAAGAGTAAATCAATGACATAAAATGAAAATTCATTTTAGGGCAGCATCAGTGACTAAACTAGCCTCTAGAAACCTAAACTGTAGTAAGTTATGGCTGACAATAAGTTAAAAAATAAGCAGTTATGCCCGATGATGGACCATAACCAACCCATAGCGCAGATCATGAGCAACGCGAATCTGATCATGACCATAAAATGGTGAGTGCCTACTCGGTCTAGTCTATCTCACTGAAGCCCATATATGGTTGAAAACTGATGGCATACGCAGGAGAGAGGACTATACTGCATGTAGACATTTAGATCATTGGGCGCCGTGACTACAGGTTCGGTCAGTATAAGTGAACCCGCATGACATGAATGGTTTATATTTGAATAGCCAACAATCATGTCTAAGCATTATGAAGTCTATGCAAGAGACGCGATTTTATGGCTACGCTCCAACTAAGGCTTAAGGGCAACACCCATCTGACCAAATCATTTTCGGTTTATGGCGATGACGCTGAGCTGATAGATCTATGTAGCACCATTTTAGTGCCTGCTTCAAAGCAATGCTTGAGCCTTAGGTCACACACCGACTCAACACTGAGCCTCATGCCAGAGCTGACTACTGCGCAGGGGGGGATGTCTAAAATGAGGGTTAAGCACAGCTTGATTATGCAGCAGGTATAGCACGTGTGTTGTCTAAATACTGTTGATCTCATCGCTGCTCAGGTCATGATGGACATACTCACACTAGATCAAATAAGAAATGCTGTTTGAAACACCATTTTGGGCTGATTTTCTAGGGATAAGATCAGTACGCTATTAGACAAAAAGATTTGTGTCGCTGTCGAGCTAGAGCTAGAGAAAGAAAAACAGCTAAAGTAACCTTATGTTTAAAGCCTGAGTAGCGTAGATCCATTGAGATGGGGACGCCAATTGGATCCAGACTATAGACATCACCAGATGTGTAGCCAGTCATGATCATGGTGAAAAGAATACATGCCGCTATTTCTATACACGCAATGCTGCATTGGGTTATGGGTGAATTAAAGCTTAGAGGTGTAGGGATGATCGCAAGTCAATTAACTGAGGCATAAATCACTTAAGCATAGCTACATTAGCGTTGATATGGAGCGAGTTTTCGGCAGGTTAACGGTTGATTGCTGAGCTTAAGGGCAGTTGGGCACAAGCATAGCAGGATACTCTATAACAAGCGGATCGAGGGGAGAGGTAGGTAGCATGATCAGGTTGTAGTTGAGTCATCTCATGGCAAGGTTGTATGTCCTCGGGAACAAGCGGTTCGAGATTGTAGACGCACGTGGTTCAGATCATCCAAGTTAAGACTGATGTCAAGAGACTGCATCAGTGTGATTAAGCCTATATAAGTACATTGTATTGAGCAAGGGAGAGTTGATTCGGCGGATTAATATGCTCATCTATCTTGAAGTGCTGATCAGGGTTCGAGGTGATACGCCGTGATCTATGAATGATGAGAGCTGGCCTCGTCGAGCTTAGGGGGGTAAGCCAATATGAATCTACGCTGTTGCTGCTTTCAAAGTGGTTTTGCTATAAAAAGTGGTCTTGGAAGAGTATCTAATGTCTACACTTATATATGACACAAGACATATCACAGCGGATGCAAGTGATAACAGAGCATGAGCGGTCTACCATCAAGGATTGAAGGGCGTACAGCTTTGCCTATGAGCAAGTGGATTAGGGACAAAGCATATATAGGTGGCCACATGAGGCTTAATCTACTTAAAATCTAAGTGGTCGCGGAGCAGTCATCGAGTCATAACTAGGTGAGCTCAGATGATGAATCACATCAGCTGTGTGCAATGGCACAGCAGCACTCAGCATATCACGCGATGGCATGATCAGCTGACACATGATTTTAAAAATGCGCCTTTGAAATAGAGCGGCCTCTATCTCCTATACACATGATGAATCAACACATTTGTTTGAGTTCAATAGATGAGGCTTTAAATTGCTGATGGTCAAATACAGGAGAGCGGATTAAATGCGAATTTTGTATGTATCTCTAAAGTTTGAATCAATGGAGTGGAAAGTATCTCTTTCATCTCCACGCTTCAATATCGTTTAAATTTTTATATTCGATCCAGCAAGAGTAGCCCATCAGCTAGGGAAGGCAGGTTTTTGTTTTGCTAAGGAAAGTTGGTGGTGCGGTACGCATGGCCTAGGGTCAGTATAATCAGCTTTATAACGCACGCGCTCTTTAATTGTTGTTCAATTGGAGGGCCCAGATCTTAGGGAATAAAAAAAGAGTGGCTGTTGGGGCAGAATAAAAGCTTGTAGGTTAGGTGTGATGGACCGGCATTTAAAGTGTCGCGATGACATAAATGACATAAATGACATAAATGACATAGCTTGAATAGAAAAGCAAAATCATGTGCGGATGTAACGCACTGTGCTGGTGTAAGAGTGGGGTGTAACTGCGTAAAACCTCTCGATCGATGATTGAAGGATAGATAGATAAGAAAAAGCTGAATCAATCTATAGCCTTAGGACATGATGTGTCTGTATGCTTTACACATCATGACATAACAATAGCGATGAAAACATGAACGTCGGCATCTTATTATTTGATGAAGTGGAAGTACTCGATTTTGCTGGACCTTATGAGGTCTTTGCCATTACCACAGATGATGCCCATCAAAAACTTTTTCATGTTTTTACTGTGGCACAAAAACATGAAATTTCAGCACGAAATGGTTTGGTGGTGAAAAGCGATTATCTGTTGGCCCAAGCGCCACACATCGATATTTTGGTGATCCCAGGTGGCTTAGGTGCTGAAACAGTCGAGTTATACAACAATGAACTGTTAGCGTGGATCAAGGCAACACATCAAACCACACAGCTTACATGTTCAATTTGCACTGGCGCTTTTATCTTAGCAGAAACAGGTTTACTCAATGGCCTAGAAGCGACCACCCATTGGATGGATCTAGCGCGTTTAGAGACGCAATATCCGGAGATCACTGTCCTTAAAGGCGTCAGATATGTAGATCAAGGGAAGATCATCACGGCTGCTGGTATTTCTTCTGGTATTCATGCGTCCTTATATGCTGTATCTAAACTCACACAGCGCGATATTGCAGTGAATACGGCAAAAAGAATGGAGTTTGAGGCTGATCTATAACATCTATGGATGAATGCTGCGATTGGCCAGATGCACATAGGCCGAAATTTATAGCGATGTCTTATCATGATAAATGAGATCACGATGAAATTGCTTGAGGATGTGGTCACTATTGAATGACATGTAAGAATGCACAAATAAACGATGGGAGCGTTAATCGTCGTTGTGATTTAAGCGAGAGTGGAGCATCGCTTTATTGTTTTATGACTGGGTTAAGTAGTGCCTGATCTCAGCTGATCATCGTCAAGTGATCTGCTTTGCATTCGAGCTCAGTGTTAATTGAAACGGTGACTATTGGAGAGCCTCAATAGAGGGTCTCAAATGGTTGTTATCAGGGGTGAGCTTGGGCTGAAGTGCCACTGCAGGCTTTAAGCGAGGTCAGCGCTGTAACTGCATGTTTAAAAGCACCTGACACGTGAAGCGATCTCGGCTGTAATTGAAGGGCAAGCCGCTGTTAAGCGTTTAATAAACCAGAACTTAGATCAATAAAAATCTAAACCTACACATTTGATTAGCGGTTTAAATTTATAAAAAGTGCTGTATATTGGTGCGGTTATGTTAAAGGTGCGCTTTTAAACTTCTTAAAAGCGTATCCAACACAACTCAATTCGATCACTAGCAGAAGCGTGATTGAGTGCATTCTTGTCCCATTCTCATGAAGTAACTTATCTTTATGCAAAATCTTATTCGCATTGGTATTGCCGGCTATGGCAATTTGGGTCGTGGCGTTGAAACAGCGATTCAAAAAAATCCAGATCTCACCCTCGTGGGTATTTTCACACGCCGCTCTCCTGAAACGGTTTCTCCTTGTTTTGCTGAAACAGCTGTATTCCACATGGATTCACTGGCAGATTTCCAAGATAAGATTGATGTTTTAATCTTATGTGGTGGTTCTAAAGACGATTTACCACAACAAGGTCCAGTGTTGGCCAGCCAATTTAATATTGTGGACAGTTTTGATACGCATGCACGTATTCCAGAATATTATGCAGCCGTAGATGCACCAGCGACTGCCAATAAAAAGACAGCGATGATCTCAATTGGTTGGGATCCTGGTATGTTCTCAATCAACCGTTTATTTGGTGAAGCATTACTGCCTGATGGCGAAACGTATACCTTCTGGGGCAAAGGCTTAAGCCAAGGTCATTCAGATGCGATTCGCCGTGTAGAGGGTGTGAAGGCTGGTGTGCAATACACGATTCCATCTACAGATGCCATGAATCAAGTCCGTAGTGGTTCACGCCCAACATTAAGCACCAAAGATAAACATACACGTGAGTGCTATGTGGTGCTTGAAGCAGGGGCAGATGCAGCTGCAGTAGAGCAGGCGATTGTCACTATGCCGGATTATTTTGCGGACTATAACACTACAGTGAACTTTATTGATGAAGAGACCTTAAAACGTGATCATCAACGTATGCCACACGGTGGATTTGTGATTCGCAGTGGCAATACCAGTGATGCACAATCACAGGTGATGGAGTTCTCTTTAAAACTCGACAGTAATCCAGAATTTACAGCGAGTGTTTTAGTGGCATATTCACGTGCCTGCTATCGTTTAAACCAAATGCAACAATACGGTGCCAAAACGGCATTTGATGTAGCGCCTGGTTTATTATCGATTAAATCGCCAGAGCAATTACGTAAAGAGTTACTCTAAGGCTAGAGGCTAAAAGATGAGCACCAGTGCTCATCTTTTTTTTAATTTGCTGGATACACCTCAAAAATAATATTTAAATCATACAATCGTATATATATTGATAATCTATTCATTAAACTTAAATGATTTTATGCAGATTAAATCCCTATAAAGTTTATGGGATATAATCGAAGGAAATATCAAATTAATCTAAACATCTGTATGTTACAAAATACCAATTTTTTATGTGAAAATGGTCGCAATCTTGAGTTTTTTATTGTGATCTTTATTCGATTTTCTCGTCAAAATATTCATTCTTTATGTCCCTTTTATTATCATAAGCTGATATGTTTTTTTGTTTTTTATTATATAAGATACTTATTTTATTAATTTAAGTTGTTGAAATTTATTAAATTTATTTATTTAATTTTTTTGAAATATTATATAAGTAATCTTCATTATTCAAATAAGATTTGATTTATTTATTTTTTAATAAAATTGATACAAAAAGGTATTAAAATTGTTAAATAATTTTGTAGAATCGAATGACCATCTAAGTAAATCAAGCATATTAAAACTTTGTGGTACCACTTCATAACAAACTAAACTCAAAGCTATAAACAAGGGTATAACCATGATCGTCAAAATCCTCGGTCTCATCACATCGCCAATCTCATACGTGCTGAGCACGACATTACAGACGCTTACCGGTAATCTATTTAATAAAAAGAGTGATCCAATTGCAGAGCTTAAGTCAGAACTTACACAAGCGGGTTTGTCAAAAACTGCAGTAGAGTCAGCGATTTCAAGTGTGAATAATGGTAAGGTCGCTACGCCATTATTCAATAACTTAGCACAACAAGTGAAAGTTGGTGCAGTGTCAGCAACGTTTGCTGAAGGCATTGTACAAGGTATTGACTCAGGTAAACTTTCACCAGCGCTTGCAACAACCCTTTTCGATCAAGTTGTAGAAGGTAAATTACCTGCCGATCTTGTTACCAATATTTTTAGCGGTTTAGGCTTAACTTCTCTTAACGAGACAGTAAAAACATTAACCAATACCGTTGATAATGTGACGGATAAGTTGACAGATGCGGTAGATGTGCTCGTTGATGGCTTGACGGATGTGTTAGGCGGTTTGTTAGGTGGTATTTCATTAGATGGCATCGATCGTGTAGTAGGTGGTTTAACGCAAACCGTTGACGGTTTAGTGGATAAAACTACAGATGTAGTTGACCATGTTGCAGATGCATTATTTGCAAATAACTTATTGGTTAAATTACTACAAGGTTTAACAGAGGGTGTATTACCAATTAAACTCGTCACTGACCTTTTAGGTGGTTTAACGAGTGGTTTATTGTCATTAGGTGTATTAAATCATCTCGTTGATGGTCTAACTAACGGCATTCTGTCTTTAGATTTTATTGGTAACTTACTGGGCGGCGTAAACGGCGGTATTTTATCATTAGATCTAGTGACTAAACTGGTTGAAGGCTTAACGCAAGGACTCTTGTCTTTAGATCTAGCGGATGGCTTGTTGGGTGGCTTAACAGGCGGTTTACTTCCACTCGATCTTGTTACTAATTTACTTGGCGGTTTAACTGGTGGTCTATTATCACTAGATTTCGTAACCAATCTTCTAGGTGGTTTAACGAATGGCTTGTTGTCACTTGACCTAGTAACTGATCTTTTAGGTGGCTTAACAGGTGGTCTACTTCCACTTGATTTAGTGACTAACCTAATCGGTGGTTTAACCAACGGCTTGTTATCGCTTGACCTAGTGACTGATCTAGTTGGTGGCCTAACAAATGGCTTGTTATCGCTTGATTTAGTGACTGATCTTTTAGGTGGCTTAACAAATGGCTTATTGTCACTTGATTTAGTAACTGATCTTTTAGGTGGTTTAACTGGTGGTTTATTATCTCTAGACTTCGTAACCAATCTTCTAGGTGGTTTAACGAACGGCTTGTTATCGCTTGACCTAGTGACTGATCTTTTAGGTGGCTTAACAGGTGGTCTACTTCCACTTGATTTAGTGACTAACCTAATCGGTGGTTTAACCAACGGCTTGTTATCGCTTGACCTAGTGACTGATCTAGTTGGTGGCCTAACAAATGGCTTGTTATCGCTTGATTTAGTGACTGATCTTTTAGGTGGCTTAACAAATGGCTTATTGTCACTTGATTTAGTAACTGATCTTTTAGGTGGTTTAACTGGTGGTTTATTATCTCTAGACTTCGTAACCAATCTTCTAGGTGGTTTAACGAACGGCTTGTTATCGCTTGACCTAGTGACTGATCTTTTAGGTGGCTTAACAGGTGGTCT
>NZ_JCAKMW010000032.1:0-23107 GCF_059515805.1 Acinetobacter sp. CY05
AATTTCAGATAAGCATAGAACACCTGATCGCTGTCTGACTTTAGGATTTTCTTGTTTTAGATACTGCCAATAGACCGCTTCATTTTTTTGAAAAAAATCATCAATTGTGCAGAATAAAGTTGTAAACTCGAACATAGGATGGCTGGTTAATAAAAGTGTGTGGTAACTCTCTTATTAACTCAGTCATCTTTTTTTTCAACTGAATTTCTTATCCATGATTCGGGTTAAAATATATTCTCGCTCAAAATTACTTGCATTTTTATCTTGATATGTAACTTTCACCCTGAAAATTAAATTAAAAAACATATCTATACTTTGCTGTTCTTGTCCTGTAACCCTATCCACACTAAACAAATTACTAAATTTCATCTCAGATGGAGATAAATGTTTTAGTCCTTTTACCATAAAGGTAGGACCACTAATCCTTGCCAGTATTTTATTAGATAGTTCGCTATATTTATCTTTATTATCATTTTCTATATCTAACTTGATATTAAATGCATGTCCTAAACCCTCATTAGTAATTTTTAATCGAAACCAATTAATAGACTCATTCATATGATCAATTTTCACAGTAATAAAAGGCTCTATATGCACTCTAGTAATTTTTTGATTTTCTTTTAATGCTTGTTTTGCTGTAAATGCTGCCCAAAAAGCTACCCCTAATGTAAAAGCATAGACGATCACAGAGAACCAATCAGTCAACGTAGTTTGGTGAGAAATATGTAATTTTAAAAAGTCTAAAATTGGCTGTTCCATAATTTTTATTAAGAATAAATAAAGCCCTATCATGGATAGAGCTTTATTAAAAATCAATATCTTGTATTAAAAATTAGATACCATATTTGACACGGTACGCTTCCATTTTAGCCAAAGCTTCTTTATTGCCTTTAGCAGCTAAATAATCCATTAAATCTTTCATGGTAATTAAAGCATGTACTGGAATTTCTAATTCTTTTTGGACTTCTTGAATCGCAGACAATTCACCTTGACCTTTTTCTTGACGGTCAAGCGCAACTAAAACACCCGCAATTTGTGCACCAGCATTCTTTAAAATGGTTACCACTTCACGAATTGCAGTACCTGCCGTGATTACATCATCAATGATCCAAACCTTTTTGCCTTCAACTGAAGCACCTACCAACACACCACCTTCACCGTGATCTTTGGCTTCTTTACGGTTAAAGCCCCAAGGCACGCTTACGCCATGGTTTTGTGACAATGCCACAGCAGTCGCTGCAACAAATGGAATACCTTTATAGGCAGGGCCAAAAATCACTTCTACGTTATCGCATTCAGTCAATTTTGCCGCATAGCCAGATGCTAAACCTGTTAATGCTTCGCCATCATTGAGTAAACCTGCATTAAAAAAATAAGGGCTCACACGACCCGATTTTAAAGTAAACTCACCAAATTTAAGCACACCACGTGATAATGCGAGTTCGATAAAAGCTTGTGGGTTAAATGCCGCTTGCGTTGTCATGAGGTGCTCCATTTTTTAAGTTTGAGGTTAAACCTAAGCATGATACCAAAGAGTAGCTATCCAAGTGATCAAAAAATTTTACGTGTCGTATCAATCAACGTAAATGGATTACGTTCAGCGGAAAAAAAAGGGATTTTTGACTGGATGGCAACTTCAGATGCCGATGTCATCTGCATGCAAGAGTCACGTATTACCCATGAACAATGGACGGACAAATTTAAACCTGAAGGTTGGTACACGCATCTGTTCCCTGCTGAACGTCCAGGCTATGCAGGCACTGCTATTTATAGCCGTTTGCCCTTTGTGTCCGTGACTGATGGTTTGGGGTTTGAACTCGCTGATTCACAAGGTCGCTTTATATCAGCAGAGTTTGATTTAGGTTTAGATAAAACCGCCCATATTTGCTCATTGTATTTACCATCAGGCTCATCAGGTGAAGAAGCACAAGCGCGTAAAGATCACTTTTTAGATGAATATAAGAAAATTTTAAAACAATGGCGTGATGAAGACAAATCAGTCATTGTGTGTGGTGACTACAATATTGTGCATAAACGCATTGATATTAAAAACTGGTCGGGCAATCAAAAAGCCTCAGGCTGTCTGCCACACGAACGTGCATGGCTTGATCATATCTATGATGATTTAGGCTATGTGGATACTTTCCGTGAAGTGATTAAAGAAGCTGAGGTCTATTCTTGGTGGTCCAACCGTGGTCAAGCCCGTGCCAAAAATGTGGGTTGGCGGATTGACTACCAAGCCTGTTCACCCGATTGGAAAGCGCGTACTGTCAATGCATGGGTGTATAAAGAAACATGGTTTAGTGACCATGCCCCAGTGATTATTGACTACAAATTGTAAAACTCAGTAAACACTTGTTTACTTAAACAGTGTCTATCTCCTACACACACTGTCGTCTTTGTAGCTTTTTTCATAAGCTTATTCAGGGCATTATGTTGCCACAGCACAGGGAAGCGGTCAGGATGACCACATATGGATTGGATGCTGTAGGATGAAAATAAATAAGTACTTACAAAGCGCTTGTTTTCAAGGATTAGACAACGGACGTTGCAATGAGACCCGCATAATCAGGATGATTAGATGCGGGTTTTCAACATCTTGAGCCTATCTTTTTGATCTATACTTAATTATTTTTACTATAAAACTAGGTTAAGACCTGAATATGACAGCCACGTGACCATAGGATTAAACTTTAGCGTCGAATGGTTTAAGCTAAAGAAAAATCAGCTTAGAGATCTTTGATGTTAAAAATTTATGGTATTAAAAACTGTAGTTCAATGAAAAAAGCCTTTGACCTACTTAATGAGTTAGGGTTGGATTATGAGTTTTATGACTACAAAAAACAAGCACCAGAAGCAGCCACCGTCCAAGCTTGGCTAGCAGCTAAAGGTCAAGAAGTGATCTTAAACAAAAAAGGAACAACTTGGCGTAATCTTTCTGAACAAGAACAACAAGATGCACTCAGTTCACCACAAAATTTAATTACCGCTTTAATCACACACAGTAGCTTGATTAAGCGTCCAGTGTTAGCGACCCAACAGGGCTATATTGTCGGTTTTGATGAAGCAGCTTACCGAGCATTGGCTGCTAATTCATGATAAAAAGCCTGCAACATGCAGGCTTTTTAAACTCAATTTTAGTTGGCACGTTGCCAAGTTTGGGTACGTCCCAATACAGATACACCAATAAAGCCATGCATATCTAGGCTATCGCCTTTTAACTGACTTTTTAGCTTATACGTTTTGCCTGAGTTTGGATCTACAATAGACCCTCCCTCGTATTTGTTGTTACCCACATTTTTTAGACCATGCACAATTGTTAAACCTTTTAAGGATTTATTTTTGTAAGGTCCTTCGCATTTACTACACGCGTTTTCTTCACCCGGCGTTAAAACCTGCTGAATAGAAGCGGATAAAGTGCCATTTTTTTGTTGGGTAAATTTAACCAAAGCTTTGGCTTGCTTGGTTTTATCGTCTACAGTCTTCCATACTGTACCATTTAAAGGATCCGCTGCACTCGCAAGACTGACAAAGCCGAATAATCCTAATGCGACAAATAATTTTTTCATTGTTATAAATTTCCTTGGGTCGAAACGACATGCTTAGTATTCAAAATTGGCAACAAATTTGCAATTTTTGAATGTGACTATTTAGTGTAAGCTTGTAAAATTAGTTGTGAAAAATACAACTATAAGTATATTAAAAATAAATAGGACTATGATGAAAATTGATCCACTTTTTAAGCAGCTAGCCACTGAAAAACTGCTGAAAACCGCGATTCGTGCACCAAGCCGCCTGAATTTGCCGCCTAATACTCTACGTTTTGCTTTAGAGCAAATGAGTCGTGTTTTTCCCCAAAGTCATCAAGTCAGTATTCGTGAGCTAAACTTAACCGGTTTAAAAGTAGAAGAAATCAAAGCCCAAGATGAAGCCACGCAATTAATTTTTTACATTCATGGAGGTGCGTTCTTTGTCGGTTCATTAACCACTCACCGTGCTTATCTGACCCAACTGGCCGCCCGCACCCAAATGCAAGTCTTGCATGTACAATATCCTCTAGCACCGGAGTATCAATTTCCAGATGCCATTGAAGCCTTATTGCGTTTGTATAAAGATTTATTAGCTCAAGGTGTTCAAGCAAAAGATATTATTTTAGCCGGCGATTGTTCAGGTGCTAATTTGGCCTTAGCCCTTGCACTGCGTATCCGTGAAGAAAAATTACAACAAGTTAGTGGCTTAATGTTGGCTTCACCATTTGTAGACTTAACCTTAACCAGTGAATCGATTCGTTACAACGCTAAACTGGATGCTATGCTCAGCCCTAAAGCGTTAAAAACTGGCATTGAATATTATGTACCGCGTGGTTATGAACTTGGCGACGAAAAAATTTCACCATTATTTGCAGATTTAACAGACTTACCACCGCTATTTATTCAGGTGGGTTCTAAAGCCCTGTTACTAGATGACGCCAAACGTTTGCACCAACGTGCTGAAGCAGCTGGGGTTAAAACCAGTTTAAAAATCTATACTGGGATGTGGCACAACTTCCAACTGTTTCATGCTTGGTTTGAGGAAGGTCAGCAAGCCTTAGCAGATCTGGCTGAGTTTGCACATAGTGTCGATCTTGATTAAAAAAAAGGTCAGTATGAGCTGACCTTTTTATGATTAGATTTGGGTAATTTTTGCTAATGCTACATTAATGGCTTGAGTTTTAATGTCTTCGCCCATGTTCACGCCTTCAGCGCGAATGACGTTAACATCAGTCACTCCAGTGAAGTTAAATACTGCTTTTAATAAACCCTCTTGGAAGTCGACTGGGCTGTTATCGCCATAGACACCACCACGGCTACTTAAGATGTATGCAGTTTTATTGCCTGCTAAACCGACAGGACCATTTTCTGTATATTTAAAGGTACGACCTGCCACGCTAATACGGTCAATCCATGCTTTTAAGTTTGATGATAAGCCAAAGTTATACATCGAAGCACCCACGACTACGATATCGGCTGCTAAATATTGATTTAACAACTTCTCGCCTAAAGCACTTTGCTCATCATCCTGGCCCATTAAAATCGCGCCAGTTAAATGCGGAATATTGACTGTATTTAAATCTAGATATTCAATGTCTAAATCAACATGTTTGCTTTTAAGCTGCTCAATCACTGCTTGACTTAACTGACGTGAAACAGATGCTGCGCCTAAAATACTTGAATCAATATGTAAAACTTTCATAACTAGCCTAAATTTATGTTTATATGATGAGGCCATTATAACGTCCTATAAATATGATTTAATCACCACATATAGCACACTATGTTTTAAATTTAGAACAAAGGCTTGGGGTACTGATTTGTATAAAATCATGTGTTTTAAGCAATACAGAGAAAAGGACATAAAAAAAGCAGTCCTGATCTAAAGAACAAGACTGCTGTTGTATCTGTCACACATGGTTAAAAAGCGTAAGTAAAACCTAAAGCCGCTTGATAATGGTCATGCTGACCATTTAAAGCTAACCCAACACTTGCGTCTAATTGCAAGCGTGAATTCACTTGATACAGCAGGCCAGAGCCTAAACCATATTCGTAATCCTGCCCTTCTGCTTTGGAGTAAACCAATTCAGAATAGCCACCAAGTTTAGGGCTAAAGTTATATTCTAGCGTAGGTACAGCAGTCACACGCCAGCGGCCATCTTGCACTGCATAAAACATGCTCATTGCCGTGGTCACATCTTGATTATAGGCAAACGAAACCGTCGACCCAATGCTATACACGTCATCTTGTAGACTAAACTGGTCATCACCTGTGGCAAGCACAGCTTGAGCGAGTAAAGCCATGGATAACTGCTCATCATCTAAATTGATGGCTTTTTTTAGACCAATACTGACATCACCCAAACCATCATCTTCAACTGACTGACCTGCAACTTTGGTTTTTGACCATGCAGGTCCTTGCCAACCCAACTGTAACTCAAGATCATCACTTAACCCTGTACGGAGTAAAGTATCTGCGTAGATTTGAGTATGTTTAACTGTTTGACCTGCATCATTTTGATATTCAAGATAATGAGCATTGGCCAAGCTTTGTTCCCATGCCAACTGCCCCACTGGTACAGTAGACGTGCTAAAACCAGTACCTGGACGATCAAAACTATAGTCAGCAGCAAAACTCAAAGAAGTTAAGCCAAGCGTTGCCAGTGCAACAAAGGTTTGTTGTGTTGTCATATATTTTCCAAAGTTAAGCGAGCTCTTTTGACATTTTTGCGCCATGGGCACGTAGTAACTCTAATACTTGTTGTTCTTCAGGTAGCGCTTGTGACCAATCAATCTCATCAAAATCACAATCGAAGAACAAATGGCTAATTGAAGAGAGAATGGTTAAATCATCTTCATCCTTGGTATTTGGATTGACTTTTTCTGCCAATAAACGTTCAACCGCAGGTACACATGCTGCACTTGCTACATCCCAAAGTGGACCATAGATTTCTTCTGAATCCCATAAATGTAAATTGACTTTCGCTTTAATCAAAGCGTCTAAAATTTGCATATACGGCTTTAAGTAAGCAGCTTTTTGCTCATCTGATAATGGTTGGCCTGCTTCGTGTGCTTCGCAGACTTGTTCCCACCAAGCAAATAAAGTGTCTGACCAAAGTGAAATTAAAGGACCGGTTTCACTATCAATAATAAAGTTTGGATCGACCCCTTGAGCCAACAGACTTTCAACTTCAGCAACATCTAAAGCGGAGATGGCAGCAGCTAGGGCTTGTTGTTGTGTGCTTAACATAAAACTTTCTCTCTTTTATCTAAGGACTATTATGCCCAATCTACTTAGATTTGCGATGACAAATTTAACAGCCAATAAAAAAGCCCCCAAAGGGGCTTATTAAAATACGAACTTTAGTCGTCTTCATCATCTAGTAAATCAGCTTTACCTGCATCTGGATCAACATAACTAGGTTGCTGCGCACGCGGCTTATCTTTTTTCTCAATCACGTGTTCTAGACTACGTTTTAAACGGTCAATCGCACCGGTAATTGCGGTATCGACATTTGGACCACGGTGATTGACCACCACAGGTTTCAGTCCTGCAGGGCGCGCCTCAATCATACATTTAATGTCATCATCGCCGCCTTTGTCCCCATTTTCATCACTCAAATGCACGGAGAAGTGCGTAATACGCTCACTATGGCGTTGGAATTCTTCTGTTAGTTCTGCACGTACATAACCAATTAAACGATCACTATTTTGAATATTTTTATCTGTACGGATTTCAATGTTCATAATCTCATCCTCTTTTCGTATCTTTATCTGAATCTTTTTTGTGCAAAACTTGACTATCTTGGCACGCTTGTCGCTTAGCTGTTGCTATAGCACTACATCTGTATTGTTTTGGAAGACAACCTCCCCTTATTGATGCACTATTTTGAGTCTTAAGAAGCGTCCTTCTATTCTTTGAATATCGGGCTTCTATTTAAAATATGCAAGAGGTATTTGAAAAAAATTATCAAAAGGATACCAAACGTGACAACTTCTTACTTAACTGGTCAAGAACTTATTGATTCTATTCAAAATTCAGAATATTCACGTGATCTCGTTGGCTATCAAGGCACACCGCCACATGCCCATTGGCCGAATCAAGCACGTATTGCAGTACAATTTGTTTTAAATTATGAGGAGGGCGGTGAGAATCATATTGAACATGGTGATGCAGGCTCAGAACAGTTTTTATCGGAAATTGTGGGTGCTGCTAGCTTTGATGCTAAACATATGTCGATGGATTCGATGTACGAATATGGTTCACGCGTAGGTTTTTGGCGTATTCACCAAGAGTTTCAAAAACGTGGCTTAACAATGACGATTTTTGGGGTGGGCATGGCTTTGGCGCGTCATCCAGCCATTGTGGAGGCTATTAAGAGCGCCAATTACGATGTGGTTTCACATGGTCAGCGTTGGTTGCATTACCAACATATTGATCTTGAGACTGAACGCCAGCATATGCATCAAGCCATTACAGTGCTTGAAGCCCTATTTGGGCAAGCACCGATTGGTTGGTATACCGGACGTGATAGCCCCAATACTCGTCAATTATTGGCAGAGTTTCCGCAAATTGAATATGACTGTGACTATTATGGTGATGATTTGCCATTTTGGACTACACTCACTAACGCAGAGCAAACAACTCGTCCACATCTTATTATTCCTTATACCTTAGACACCAATGACATGAAATTTAGCTCAGCAGGTGGGTTTAATACGGGCGATGATTTTTATCAATATTTAAAAGACGCTTTTGATGTGTTGTATGCCGAGGGTGAAACTGCACCAAAAATGTTATCTATTGGCATGCATTGCCGCCTTTTAGGGCGTCCTGGTCGCTTTAAAGCCCTACAACGTTTCTTAGATTATGTACAAAGTCATGAAAAGGTCTGGATTTGTCGTCGTGGCGATATTGCCCGACATTGGCAACAGCACCATCCCGCCCCATAAACTTTAAAGCGCGCTAAAAAGGCGCGTTTTTCATGCCCAATTTTGGCATTGTTATTGCTAATTAGGCGTATACATGACAAATATTCAAAAGATTATGCAATTGAGCCAGTTTAACCAGCAACCCATCCAAGAGGTATTGCAACACTGTGTCAAGATTCCACGCTGGGCCAGTGACATCAGCGCCCAACGCCCCTTTGCCTCACGCCAAGCCGTCCTTGATTTTGCCGAAGATGCGGCACAAACCTGGACTTGGGATGAAATCTTACAGGCTTTAAATACTCACCCAAGGATTGGAGAAAAAAAAGCCCAAGCCGATTTAAGCGCCAAAGAACAACAATTTTCTGCGCGTGAACAAGCCAGCGCACAAGCCGATCAGGCAACGTTAGATTTAATTTTGCAAGGCAATCTCGACTATGAGGCGCGCTTTGGTTATATCTTTTTAATTAAAGCAGCAGGTTTAAGCAGTACAGAAATTTTAACAGCCTTACAACAACGTTTACAGCACGACCCTCTTATAGAACAACAGATTGTAAAACAACAACTGATTGGTATTGCCCTTTTACGTTTAGAACAGGAATTAGATCATGATTAGTACTCATATTTTAGATACCCATTTAGGTCGACCAGCAGCCAATGTTGTGGTGCAATTGTTAGATGAAAGTGGTTCTATTTTAGCGACAGCCACAACCAACACAGATGGACGTATTACTGCCGATGCTTTTGGTTTAAGCGAAATTCAAGCGGGCAATTACAGTTTAGATTTTGCAGTTGCTGATTATTTTAAGTCTTTATATATCAGTACTTTTTTTCCTAAAGCTGTGATTCATTTTACTGTTGAAGATGCCAACCAGCATTATCATATTCCTCTTTTAATTAGTGCTTTTTCTTATTCAACTTATCGTGGGAGCTAAAAAAGTAACGGTTAAATTATCCGTTTGTCTTTTTTAGCTTTATTTTTATTTGATTCACTGTATTCTAACTACGCTTTTTATGGGCTCTGAGATTTTTTCATGAAACTTACACAACTTGCTGCACTGTGTGCACTCTCTTCCGCTGCTGTGTTGGCTCAAGCTAAACCAGTTTGGCAAGACTTTAGCCTTACTGCGCTTTACGGCGAAAACTACGAAGTAGGTACAGATCAACGCACTACGCTTACTGGTGAATATGCGGCTAAATACAAATACTCTGATGTGTTTTTCTTTGTCGATCATCAATGGGATGACGAAAATGAGCAAAGCACCTACTTTGAGCTTGCACCACGTTTAAGCCTAGGTGATGTTTCAGGTAAAGACTTAAGCTTTGGCCCAGTTAAAGATGTATTGGTCGCAACCACTTGGGAACATAATGCTGACTACGATAACAATCGTGGTTTTAACAACTTCCTTTATGGTGTTGGTTTTGCCTTAGATGTTCCGTATACCAACTATGCCAATATCAACTTTTATAAAGCAGATAACGACAGCAAATCTAATAAAGATGATGATTATCAAATGACCATCACTTATGCTGTACCGTTTAAATTGGGTAATGAAGATTTCTTAGTGGACGCATTCCTTGATTGGTCAACTGCTGAAGATACTCATGCTAGCGAATTAAACTGGACTAGCCAATATAAATGGAATGTAGGTAAACACATTTCACCAAGCACTAAGCTATATGTGGGTGTAGAGCACTCTGTTTGGAATAACAAATACGGTATTAAAGGTGTAGATCAAAATGATGTCAGCGCTTTAGTAAAATACCACTTCTAAGCACATCATTTGATGTTAAAAAGGCAAGACTTCGGTCTTGCTTTTTTTTATAGATTTTTCTTAGATACAATGAATTTTTGAGTACATTTTTATGATGTCTTTTAGTTTACGTGCTGCCACCAAAGATGATCTTACTGCGATTTTGGCAATCTACAATCACGAAATTGAACACAATACAGCAAACTGGAATACCCAGACTTTTGACCTCGACTATATGCAAAATTTCTTTGCCGACTTACAACAACATGGCTTTCCATTGGTTGTGGCGGTGGAAGATGCCACACAACACATTGCGGCTTATGCCGATTATTCATTTTTTAGTCAAAATAGCGGTTATATCTATACGGTTGAACACTCGGTCTTTGTTAAACCTGAATATCAAGGTCATGGTTTAGGCAAACGTTTAATGCACGCCTTAATTGAACATGCACATACTCAAAAACTACATATGATGGTGGCTGCCATTGATGCAGAGAATGTTGGTTCTATTCATCTGCATCAAAAGCTTGGCTTTGTACAAACTGGTTATTTACCACAAATGGGGTTTAAATTTGGGACTTGGCGTGATTTGGTGTATATGCAACTGAATTTAAAAATAGCTCGCGGCGAATAGCTGTTCACCTTGCAGCGCGACAATCACCAAGTTGTGATCTGCTGCATGGTAATAAAAACTTTGTAGCTGATTAAAGCTCACCCGCAAAGCTCCTAATAACTCATCTGAGGAGAGTTGGGACGCAATATTCGCTGTTTGAATCTGCTGAACGTGTTTGGCTTGAATAAACTCCGTGACCTCTAAATCATTCAATGCTGCATATACGTCTGAGACTCTAACCACAGTATTATAATGCACACGTGCTCCTGGGATAGGATGTATGCTAAGTGGGTGAATAGGGTGCAAAGCCTCCTTTAAAATTGCATCACTCTGTAGTAAATAATCTAAGGCTTGCCAATCTGTCAGTTGCAAACGGTATTGGATCGCGGGGCACGTCACAATATCTTCTGTGCTCTGTGCATTTAAAATCAGCTGCTCAAGGCTGTTGGCGTCTAGTGCTAAAAGTAGTATTTGCATCGTTGTTGTTCCTTATTGTGGATGCGCTCTTGGCTAGCTTAACGCCTTTTTGTGGTGCATTGGGCTGTGAATATGTAAAAAAAAAGGGCTGAATGCCCTTTCGCTGTAATCTGTTATTTTTATTTTTTCTATTTATTATTCAATGACTAACTTAGTCCAATGGATTATCAACAATGTTGCTAATAATACCTTGCATGATATGCGGCCCCTGCTCCTTACGTAAATCGGCATACCAATCTTCTGTGACTTTTTGATCTTTCATGTGTGTCACATCACAACGTTTACGCGCACGTAATACCAACTCGTTAGCACGCGCATTCCGTTTGTTTTGATAACGCTTGAGCGCGTCTTCAATGCCTAAAGTATTAATTTGCAAAGCGCGTGCCAAGTAAATCGCATCTTCCATAGCTTGACACCCCCCTTGGCCAATATCTGGTGTCGTGCTGTGTGCTGCATCCCCCATAATTACTACACGACCTCTATAGAACTGGGTAAACGGTTCAATATCATGAATTTCTACCCGATTGGTACGCTGCTCATCAATCGCATCTATTAAATGCTGTACTGGCTGACACCAACCTTTAAAATATTGTTTTAATAAATTTTTATACTGACTACGATCATTATCTAAGCCTAAAGGCAATGGGACATCAAAGAAAAAATAAAAACGGTTATCGGCAACTGGCATCAGTGAAGCACGTTTGCCCTCACCTACAAAAGTTGTCCATTGATCCGCAGGAGCAAGCTGTGGTGAGATCTCGACTAAACCATTCCAGTTGACATAACCTGCATAGCGGCGTTCAACTTTTTCACCTAATACATAAGAACGGGTAATTGAATGAGTCCCATCTGCACCGATCAACAGATCAGCTTCAACTGTGCTGCCGTCGGCAAACTGTACTTTGACCTGATCACCAAGATCTTCTAGTCCTGTCATTCGTTTGCCTAAATGAATGTCTGCCTTGCCAAACTCCTGCATTAACATGTCTTGTAATTCAGCACGCGATACAGGGTATGGACGTTGACCCACTTCTTCAATCAGCGGCTGCAGGCTAAATTGCGTCATCACTTCGCCATTTAAGCCATCAATATAAGCCAGATGGTCCATCTGACCACCTAAGGCCGCAACTTTATCGGTTAAACCTAAGTAATTTAAGCATTTTACCCCATTGGACCAAAGTGAAATTGCCGCCCCAACTGGCAAAATTTGCTCGGCTTGTTCATAGATTCGTACTTGGTGACCAAATTTTTTGAGCGCAATACCTGTGGTTAAACCACCCATGCCTGCACCAATAATGACGATATCCATCTTATTCTCCGCTTATCCTTGTTTATTGATCAGCTTTAAAGCGAAAACTATGCCATTTTAAAAAATGTGCTGAAAAAAAAGGCAAAGTTGGCACAGGCTGTGCTTCTTAAAGCACAAATTTGCATTGTTTTGGGCTGTTTTGTGATTTTAGCTGCCCAATCTTGCAACACCAATAATCATAGCAATGGAAAATAATATGGCGACTTTGACCGCACCTGTTTTTGAACTTCCTAACCAGCTACAACAGCTCACTAATCTTGCCGATGCTGAAATTGGCGCCCAAGTGCTCGCGTGTTCAGATGAGTTTTTTGCTGAAGCCAAACGCATGCTACAGTTTGCAGCACCAATCTTTGTCGAAGATAAATTTGATGATCATGGCAAATGGATGGATGGTTGGGAAACGCGTCGTAAACGCCATGCTGGCTATGACTGGGCCATAATCAAACTGGGTGTGGCTGGAAAAATCAAAGCGCTAGATATTGATACTACTTTTTTTACCGGTAACTACCCTGCTTCCGCTTTGGTTGAGGCTTGTTATGCACCAAATGGCGATGTTGATGCTGCAACATGGTGCAATATCTTACCGAATAGTATTTTAGGTCCGGGCCAACATCATCTGTTTGATATTCAGGACCAAAGCACCTACACCCATGTCCGTTTAAATATTTTCCCTGACGGTGGTGTAGCACGCTTTAAAGTGTATGGTGAAGTGCAAATTCAAATCTCTGATGCCAGTCAAAGCTTAGATTTATTGGCCCTACAAAATGGGGGGCGTGTGGTTGCCTACAGTGATGCGCATTTTGGTCACCCACGTAACTTAATTAAGCCTAATCGCGGTATTAACATGGGTGATGGTTGGGAAACCAAACGCCGCCGTGCCCCAGGATTTGATTGGTGTATTTTAGCTCTAGGCCAAGCCGGTCATATCGAAAAAATTGACATCGATACTGCACATTTTAAAGGTAACTATCCGGCTCAAGTGTCGATTCAAGCGATTTATGTAGAAGATGCCACTGATCCACAGTTGATTCCGCAAAGTATGTTCTGGCCGTATTTATTGGAGGCTCAAGACACGCAAATGGATCATATTCATAGTTACGTGAATGAGATTTTAGCGCATGAAAAAATCAGTCATATTCGTGTCAATATGATTCCAGATGGTGGTATTAGCCGTATTCGTTTATTTGGCAAAATTTAATGTTCTCGCCCTAACGCTTAAGTTGACTTAAGCGTTTTCAATTTAAAAAGAATTCTTATGCAAAGTATTCAAATTCAAAAGTTAAGCCCTGAAAATTTCGCGCCTTTTGGTGAAGTCATTAGTTGCCAAGGCAATGAATTTTTCCATATTAACGATGCACATACCGAACGCTATCATGCCTTAGTAGAAACTGAAATTATAGGCGAAGCCAAAGCGGGAATTAGTATTTTTCGTAATATAAAAGCCACGCAGTTGCCGTTTACAATTCAGATGTTAGAGCGTCATCCAAACGGTTCTCAAGCCTTTATTCCCATGCAAGGGCAAGCATTTTTGCTGGTAGTGGCCAAAGCTTTAAATGAGCATGCACCTGACTTAAATCAAATTTATGCCTTTATTACAGATGGCTCCCAAGGCGTGAATTATCGCGCGGGTACATGGCATCATCCCTTACTCACTTTTGAAGCCCCGAGTGATTTTGCTGTGGTGGATCGGATTGGTAAAGGGCCTAACTGTGATGTGTGGACCTTTCATCCTATTGAGGTTACAACCCAACCCTAAACTCAGTTAAGCTAATGCTTTATCGCATAACATAACAATACGATGGATCAGCAGCAGCTTATTATTTTAGTCTTATGTGCTTTAGCGGCATTATTACATGGCTTAAGCGGTTTTGGCTTTCCGATGCTAAGCACCGCTCTTATTGCGAGCTTTTATCCGCTCTCCATCAGTATTGCTGTTGTTATTATTCCCTGTTTATTACTCAATATCTTGGTGCTGTTTTCGACAGCGCGCCACTTAAGGCACTATATACACCGCTATTTGGTACTCATTCTAAGCAGTATGCTGGGCACTTGGCTTGGTGTCGCTTTATTACTTTATCTCTCAGAACAACATTTAAAAATCATGCTTGGGGTGATTTTACTGGCTTATGTGTTCGATCAATTCAGTGCTCGCCCGTTAAATTTAGCCGCATCACAGCGCAATATGGCCATATTTGGTTGTGCCGCAGGTGTGGTTGGTGGGGCCAGTAATGCGATGGCTCCATTATTGATTTTATATTTAATGGCCAGTCAACATCAGAAAAATGATGTGGTGATCATCAGTAACCTGATCTTTTTGATCAGTAAAATTGTACAACTATTTTTACTATGGCCTATATTAGAACAACAGCTTGCTTACAATAGCAGCTTGATCCTATGGCTGAGCATCAGTGCTGTAATTGGGGTGTTGCTTGCCAATCGCTTTCGGCAAAAAATATCACAACGCCATTTTCGTTACCTTATTTTAATCTTAATGACTTTGCTCGGCCTACAAGCACTATATCAAGCCATGTTTTAAAAATGTGCCCCAGCATAGCGCAAGGGGTGCTCAATAATAAAAATACTCACATAAAGGAAATCAATTATGTCTACAACCCTGAGCACAGGTTCAGGTCAAATTGAACCCAAACGCTTAATCAAAGGTGGTGTGATTATTGTCATTGCGGCAATTTTATCTTACCTCTGTTATCAAGCCTTACCCTACGACAGCAATGCCAATAAGGGGCTAGCCTTACTGTTATTTATTGGGATTTTATGGCTGACCGAAGCTATTCATATTACCATCACTGCGCTTCTTATTCCTGTGTTGGCCGTGATTTTACAATTGCCCTTTGAAGCAGCCGACAAAACACTGCAACCTTTAACCACGAGTAAAGCCTTAAGTTTATTTGCCGACCCCGTGATTTTTTTATTCTTTGGCGGTTTTGCTTTAGCCACGGCGCTGCATATTCAAAAGCTCGATAAAAAAATTGCCATGAAAATTATTTCCCTGAGTGGCGGCCATTTAGGTATATCAATTTTCGCGATTTTTTTAGTCACTGCTTTATTGTCAATGTGGATTTCCAATACTGCTACCGCAGCCATGATGTTACCGCTGGCACTGGGTTTAGCCTCACATTTAGATGCGCAAAAAGATCGTAAAACCTTAGTGTTTATTTTACTGGGTATTGCCTATTCTGCCAGTATTGGTGGGCTAGGCACCTTAGTCGGCTCCCCTCCTAATGCCATTGCAGCCAAAGCTTTAGATTATGATTTTGCCGATTGGATGAAAATTGGTTTACCCATGATGCTGATCTTATTGCCTGCCATGCTGCTGAGTTTATATGTGGTTTTACGGCCTAAACTGAATCATAAAATTGATTTTCAAGCCGAAAATATTGCATGGACTAAAACCCGTATTGCTACCATGATTTTATTTATCTGTACGGCAATTGCTTGGATTTTGGGTAAAAAGCTCTCAGAAAACTTTGGTATTTCCCAACCTGACACATGGACCGCTTTGCTTGCTGCCTGTTTAGTAGTGATTTTAGGCACAGCCACATGGAAACAAGTGTCCGAAAATACTGATTGGGGCGTGTTGCTCTTGTTTGGCGGGGGTTTAACCTTAAGCGCGGTACTCAAAGATTCCGGCGCGTCTTTGGTGTTAGGTCAAACCATTGCCAATACCTTTGGTGATACTTCGCCACTGATGATTATTTTTGTAGTGACAATCTTTATTATCTTCTTGACTGAATTTACCAGTAATACCGCGTCTGCGGCACTGTTAGTCCCTGTCTTTGCGGTGATTGCCGATCAAATGGGAATGCCCAAAGAAGTGTTAGTGATTGTGATTGGTATTGGTGCATCGTGTGCCTTTATGTTACCTGTGGCCACGCCACCCAATGCGATTGTATTTGGTACGGGTCATATTCAACAACGTGAAATGATGACCGTAGGGATGGTGCTCAATATCTTGTGTATCTTTATTATCGCATTTTTTGTGTATGCATTTTTTATGTAAAAAAAGCCCCCTCAAAGGGGGCTTTTTAATTTTAATAAGTGGTTTACACCGCAATATCGGCTAAATTACCTTTTTGCTCTAACCATTGTTTACGGTCGCCTGAGCGTTTTTTGGCTAATAATTTATCCAATAAACTTGCAGTGAGTTGCATATCATCTAAATCTAATTGCACCAAACGACGGGTATTCGGATCCATCGTGGTTTCACGCAACTGACTGGCATTCATTTCACCTAAACCTTTAAAGCGTGTGATTTGTGGCGCTTTGGTTTTGGCTTTACTTAATACACCTTCAAGTTCAGCATCATCTAGCGCGTAATGCACATCTTTACCGTCATCAATACGAAATAGTGGCGGCATGGCAACATATAAATGTCCTTCTTCGACCAAACTTCTAAAATGCTTCACAAATAGGGCGCAAAGTAAGGTGGCAATATGTAAACCATCCGAATCGGCATCGGCTAAAATACAAATCTTACCGTAACGTAATTCTGATAAATCATCACTACCCGGATCGACCCCAATCGCGATGGCAATATCATGGACTTCCTGTGAAGCCAGCACTTCATCTGAAGAGACTTCCCAAGTATTTAAAATCTTACCGCGAATTGGCATGATGGCTTGGAAGTTTTTATCGCGCGCTTGTTTCGCTGAACCACCTGCTGAGTCACCTTCAACAATAAACAGTTCTGATTCTTCCAAAGTATGCCCAACGCAATCAGCAAGTTTACCCGGCAAAGCAGGCCCTGAAACAATGCGTTTACGTTCAACTTTTTTAGCCGCTTTTAAACGACGACCTGCTTTGGCAATCGCCATCTCTGCCAATTGCATGGCAATTTCAGAGTTTTGATTCAGCCATAAGGCAAAAGCATCTTTGGCAATATTTTGCACAATGCTGACTGCTTCACGGCTGGATAAACGCTCTTTGGTTTGGCCCGAGAATTGTGGCTCTTGTAATTTCAGCGATAAGATATAGTTGACGCCATCCCATACATCTTCAGCAGATAGCTTTAAGTTGCGTGGCAATAAATTACGTAATTCACAAAATTCACGCATGGCATCGGTCACACCAGCACGTAAACCATTCACATGCGTACCGCCTTGCGCGGTTGGAATTAAGTTGACATAACTTTCTTGAACTTGCTCACCACCTTCAACATTCCAGCAAATGGCAAATTCAGCACTGGCACGTTCGCCCTCACCAGTGGCAACAAAAGCTGGATGAGGCAAAATCTCACGATCCTGCAATTCATCCATTAAATAATCGACTAAACCATTTTCAAATTGCCATGTGATTTTTTCATCATTGATTTCATCGACATAGTTAATTTGCAAACCCGCAGCCAGTACTGCTTTAGCTTTTAAATTATGTTTTAAAGCTTTTAAGGCAAATTTAGGTGAATCAAAATACTTGGCTTCCGGCCAAAAATGTACAGTGGTCCCCGAAGCGCGTTTAGGTGCTTTACCTTCTAATACCGCTAAAGGTGCAACGGGTTCACCTTGCTCAAAGGCCATTTGATACAGATTGCCTTGGCGCTGTACGCTGACTTCCACACGTGTTGATAAAGCGTTGACCACCGAAATACCAACACCGTGTAAACCACCTGAGAATTGGTAGTTATCGGTACTGAACTTACCACCGGCATGTAGCTTGGTTAAAATAATTTCAATCCCGCTTTGTCCGTATTCGGGATGGATATCGACTGGCATACCACGGCCGTTATCTTCAACCGATAAAGAGCCATCTTTATAGACTTTTACCGTAATTTTATTGGCATGGCCCGCTAATGCTTCATCTACAGCATTGTCAATAACTTCTTGCGCTAAATGGTTAGGACGTGAAGTGTCGGTATACATGCCCGGACGGCGACGTACCGGATCTAAACCAGATAAAACTTCAAGTGATTGAGCCGTATATTGAGACAAAGTCAGTTTTCCTTAATCGATACAATCGGATAAAAATTGCAACAGCATGGGTATTTTTTCTATGAAATTATCCATGGCATGGTTGCCGCCCGCCTCGAGCATCTGCAAAGCACCATGAGCTGCCTGCGTATAATAACGCTGTGCGTTACGATAATCCAAAACTTCATCGCCTTGTTGCAGCAATAGTAAAATTTTGTTTGCATGCTGAACAACTGGCAAGGCAAGTGTCCGTAAATCGTCAAGTTGAGCTTGGTCAGTCGACCATTGGGGATGAATCCACACAGCTAATTTGGCGGCTTGAAAACGTTGTTGAACCAACGCCCATGGTTGCATAGCCGGATTGATCAGTACAGTCGGCAGATTATATTTGGCGACAAGATATGTCGCATAAAAGCCACGCAAGCTACTCCCCACTAAAACCACTTGATTTAAGCTTTCAATCAACTGTTGTCATTTTTCTATCACCTGCTGCGGTGAACAGTTTAAATCTGGTGTGCACCTGTATATGCGGCATATGCTGTTTACAATAACAGCCTAATTGCGAGCATTTAATGGAATGAGAATTGCTTAAAAATCCATATAGATAAATCAGCTGCATCTGCTTTACTCCAATGCAACATTTTTGGGTTTATTGTTGGACAATAATGCATTTGTGGTAAGACAAAGCAAGATATGTTAACTGCATCACAATTCTCATTATAACAACGCAGTAAAAATCGCCATGAGGGATTGTCCCTATGCCAAGTTTAACACCGTTACATGAAACCTATTGCCGCATCGATGATCGTCCCTTAAGCCAAGCCGATGTGCTAGAAGGTTTAGCACAGTTATTAAGCTCACGCTTAGGTGGGGCTGTGCATCATTTAGTGTTTGCAATTCAGCGCGAAATTTTACTTAATTTTCTGGGCATTAATGACCTACAAAGTCAAAAGCTCATGCGCTTGCCCTATGTTAAAAAGCTCTATCGAATGGCCTCAGAAACCAGTCAACACTATGGTAAGTTTTTACTGGCACCTGGGCTACGCCATGTAGTGGATGCCTTTCCTAAATTGCATCAAAAAAAGCTCAATCCTTCCTTGCATTTTTTGGTGGGTATTTTAAATGGTGTTTTAGGTAATTATTTACTCCATCATCATAATCCTTTGGCGGTTCCCATGTTGCTCTATGACCATTATGGTGAAGTACAACAAGGCGATTTGGCTGGCAAAATTGTGATTTTTTTGCATGGCGTTTGTATGAGCCATGTGGACTGGACAGGCGCTCGTCACGGCGGGATTCCCGATAAATTAATGGCACAGCGTGGCAATAAGACCCTGTTATATTTGAATTATAATTCTGGGCGCCGCATTTCTGCTAACGGTCGCAGCTTGTCTAATTTATTGGCTGATTTAGTGGCACGCAACCCAAGGATTAGCAGTATTGATTTGATTGGCCACAGCATGGGTGGTCTGGTGGCACGTAGTGCGTTGTTTTATGGCAAACAAGAACTACAAGACTGGCTATATATGACCGAAAATCTAGTCTGTTTAGGCTCACCACACCATGGCGCTGGTTTAGAGCGTTTTAGCTTTACCATTCAACAAAAGTTAGGCAATTTGCCCATCGTGAAATTGTTTGGGCACTTGGTCAATATCCGTAGTAATGGCATTTTAGATTTACGCCATGGCAGCGTACGTGATGACGACTGGGAACATCATGATCTGCGTATAGGTTCCCTAGATGACAACCGTAAACCTGCTCCCATTCCTTCGCATGTGAATGCCTTTTTAGTGGCCGGTACCCTAGAGCATCAAAATAGAACCTATCGGGCACTGAAAATTTTAGGTGACTATTTGGTCAGTGTAGAGAGCGCTTTAGGCGAACATCCTAATCCACGCTTTTACCTCAAAGTACCTGATGCACATAAAGCAGTTTTTTACGGTTTAAACCATTTTGAAATTCAATATCATCCCAGCGTCGCAGAACAAATTGCCCATTGGCTCTATCCTGCTGCCGATGAAGTAGAGGGTGATAATATTCATGAACATAGAGTGGATTTAGAGTAAGCATCCGCTGAACCCCATACCTATTTTTTAATTTTGGTCGGGTTGCCACCGGTGTGGCAGTAATTCTTCAATTTGGGTCACTTTGTGTGTCGGTAGCCTTTTCAGCACATCACTTAAATAGGCATACGGATCCAAGCCATTGAGCTTTGCTGACTGGATTAAAGTCATGATATTGGCAGCTCGTTGGCCACTGCGCAGCGAGCCAGCAAACAGCCAGTTCTTGCGTCCTAAGGCCCAAGGTCGCATCTGATTCTCTACCCAATTATTGCAAATCGGTAGATTGCCATCATCCAGATAGCGGCTTAAAGCTGGCCAACGCTTCAGCGTGTAATTGATGGCCTTGGCGGTGGGAGAACTCGATGGCACCGTCAGTTGATGTTGGTTGAGCCATTCATACAGTTGTTGCATCACCGGTTGACTATGCTGTTGTCGGTATTCGCGGCGCTGTTCTGCTGTACCATCGGTCTTTTTTCTGAGTTCTGCTTCTATGGCATACAGTTTCTGAATCAGCACTAATGCCTGTTCAGCGACCTGACTTTTTTTGGTCACATGCAGTTCATGGAATTTACGACGCGCATGCGCCATACAGCCCACCTCAACGACCTGGCCTGATTTAAAGCGTGCTTTATAACCACTGTAATCATCACAAACCAGATGACCCTGCCAGTTTTTCAGGAACGCTTCAGCATGCTGACCTGAACGACTATCCTGAAAGTCATAGATCACGGCTTGAACCGGATTGTACTGTGTGGTGGCATAGGCCCAGACATAACCTTTCTTCGGTTTTTTCTCATCATCACCCATCCGCATGATGGTGACTGGTGTTTCATCTGCATGCAGCACCCGCTGTTGCAGCACCACCTGTTTTAAGGCATTGGCCAGAGGTTCCAGTTCTACACCGCAGCGACCTATCCAGTCAGATAAAGTGGATCTGGACAGATCAATGCCAGCCCGCTGATAGATCAGGCGCTGACGGTACAGCGGTAAATGATCGGCATACTTCGATACCAGCACATGGCTGAGCAGTTCAGGACTGGCAATACCTTTATCAATCACATAGGCGGGCATCGCTTGCTGAGTCAGGGTATCACACTGATCACAGACCCATTTGCCACGGACATGCTGTTCCTTGTAGAACTGTGCCGGTCTGAAATGCAGTTTTTCACTGATATCTTCGCCGATACGACGTAACTGGCAGCCACAACTGCATTGGGTTGATGCAGGTTCATGCTCAATACGGATGGTGTGTAGATGATCTGGCAGCAGTCGACGTTTAGGTTTGTTGACTGTGGCTTTCTGTGTCGCTGCATCGGTTTTATCTGCATTTAATCGTTCTAATTCCAGATCAACGGCTGCGATATCTTCTTCGACCGCTTCGTCCCATAGATGGATTTGTTTTGCGGTGAGATGTTCGTTTTTACTGCCGAATTTATGCTTTTTAAACAGCGCCAGTTCATGCTCGTATTTTTGATTGAGAATAGAAAGATGCTGAACTTTGGCATCCAATTGCTGGTTTGATTTTTCTAATTCTTGATTTGATTGTGCCAGAGACTGATGCTGCATTGCCAACTGCTGGGTAAATTCCAGCAGTTGTTCATGGGTCAGTTGGCTTAAGTCAGGCAGCGTATTCATGATCGCAGTATGCCTGAGGTCATGACGCAGAGGAAATAGAACGTTTGGAGAATAGCAGAATAACCGAGCTTGGTTTAGAGCATTGTGACCACTTGCTGTCGTCCAATGCGCTGCCAGGGCAAACCCTGGATTAATGCCTGTAACTGTTCCGGGTTGAGGGCCACGGTTTCACCTTGGTGAACTTGAGCCCAGTGGAATTTTCCCTGTTCCAGCCGCCTGGCACACAGCCAGATGCCCAGTCCATCATGTACCAGCACTTTCATACGATGGCCACGTTTATTACAGAACAGGTAAGCACAATGCGGTTTAATGTAGCCAAAGGCTCTCACCACCTGAGCCATGACAGTATCCATCCCTGCTCGCATATCCAGAGGTTGGGTAGAAAGCCAGATTTCATCAATGCGGATCATGTTGCCAGTGCCTTGAGTAATTCTGCTAAAGCAGATATTTCTGATACTTGCCATTTCAAGCCAATTTCTGCTTTTGAGTGGGGTAAAGTAATTTGAACCTTTAACATGTCAGTAGGAGTAGGATCTAATGGTGCAGAGCAAGATAAGGCAATAAATGCAGGTTTATTCGGTAGTGGTGAGCGATCACTCCCTGGCTTAGCATCAATTAAGCGAATCCATTTGGATACAAGATTTGTATTCAATCCATGTTGCAAAGCGACCGAAGCAATTGAAACGTCCGGTGCTTTACAAGCCTGAACGATCTGCTGTTTAAATTCAGCACTGTATGTTCTTCGTTTTTTCGCAAGAGATGCGATGGATGTCTGGTGATTTGTAGTCATAAATTTTAGTCCCCACTTGTTTTTAAGTGGGGACTAAATTAAGGCTTATAGGATGAATTCATAAGGTGTGTTCAGCGGACGCTTAC
>NZ_JCAKMW010000033.1:0-22575 GCF_059515805.1 Acinetobacter sp. CY05
TAAAGAAAAAGAAGAATTTCCCGTTATTTAGTGTTGAGAAAAAGTACAATAAACTGATTGGAAAAATACGAGTTGTGATCGAACACATCAATAGTCAATTGAAAACATTTAGAATATTAAGTGAACGCTATCGAAATAGACGGAAAAGATTCTGTTTACGCATTAACTTAATTGCTGCACTGGTAAACCGAATAAACTTGCAATAACCACTTTCGCAAGAGATCTAATATTATTTTTTTTAAAGAATATAAGCACATTATAAATAGCCTTTTTATTATTTTATTTTTAGATTAATTGATATAAGTATAAATTCCAAGTTTGCTTTATTTATTACTTGATTATGCATAAAAAATCCCACTCAAAGAGCGGGATTTTTACAGTAAAATTGAAAAAAATCTTACCAGCTTAACGCACCACCAGTTTGGTAATCCGTTACGCGAGTTTCAAAGAAGTTTTTCTCTTTACGTAAGTCCATCATTTCTGACATCCACTGGAATGGGTTATTCACACCAGCAAATTGTTCAGGTAAACCGAGTTGGTTTAAACGACGGTTACAGATGAATTTTAAGTATTCTTCCATCATTGCCGCGTTCATGCCAAGTACGCCGCGTGGCATGGTATCTTTAGCATATTCGATTTCAAGCATGGTGCCTTCAAGAATCATTTGAACGATTTCTTGTTGGAATTCAGCTGTCCATAAATGCGGATTCTCGTTCTTGATTTGGTTAATCATGTCGATACCAAAATTCAAGTGCATAGACTCATCACGTAAGATGTATTGGAATTGCTCAGCAACACCATTCATCTTGTTACGACGACCCATCGATAAAATTTGCGAGAAACCACAGTAGAAGAAGATACCTTCTAAGACACAGTAGAACGCGATCAAGTTGCGTAGCAAGATTTGGTCGTTTTCAGGTGTACCCGTTTGGAAGGTAGGATCGGTTAAAGACTGGGTATATTTAAGACCCCATGCCGCTTTACGTGCTACAGATGGCACTTCGCGGTACATGTTAAATACTTCGCCTTCATCCATACCTAATGATTCGATACAGTATTGGTAAGCGTGGGTATGAATTGCTTCTTCAAACGCTTGACGCAATAAGTATTGACGGCATTCAGGGTTGGTAATGTGACGGTAGATCGCAAGGACTAGGTTATTTGCTACCAATGAATCGGCAGTCGAGAAGAAACCAAGTGAACGCATCACAATAGTACGTTCGTCTTCGGTTAAGCCATCTTCAGATTTCCACAATGCGATATCGTGGTTCATGTTAACTTCTTGTGGCATCCAGTGGTTAGCACAACCGTCTAGATATTTTTGCCACGCCCACTCGTACTTAAATGGTACAAGTTGGTTTAAATCCGCACGGCAGTTGATCATGGCTTTGTCATCAACTTGAACACGCTGCGCACCCATCTCAAGTTCTTCAAGACCTGGTGCTGCATCTAAATTATTTAGGGCGTGAGATGCTCTTGCCAGTGGATCGGTTGAATCTGCTGCGGCTCCGCTATAGGTTGTAGCGGGTTGTGCAGTTGCCACATGCGTCTGTGGTTGCTTTGCATCAGATACCACTTGCGAATGAGCCGCTTTTTGCGGTTCGACGGGCGCAGGCTGCTGTTCAGGTGCAGTCGGTTTTTGCGAATCATCTTCGAAATCGTCCCAACTCAGGATAGACATAGTATGTACTCTTCGTTGCGTTATATCTGGTTTAGACATCTCAACTAAGATGTCTTCACTATACGCTTATATTGTGTAAGCAAAATTAAGTTTTGCTGATATAGGGCATTTTTTGTATCAAAAATGCTAAATCCTTCAACACGACTTATTTTACTTACGCTTCTGTTTGCGCTGTTTAATGAAAAAATACGCTACAGGGACGTAAAATAAAACTGCAAAGGAAATAATCAGGGCAGCAAGTCCTAACATATAGTTGGGGGTCATTGTTTCCATGAAAATTTCCTTTGGACTTATTGTTTAATAACTATTGTGCATTTATTACATGCAATAGTATTTACATTATTTTGTTCTCCCAAGTCCAAAGTTGGACTTGAAGAGAGCGATTGTGAAACAGCAATAACTATCACGGTTAAAAGTGATGCGGATTTATTGTTAGGCATATTCTTGTACTCACAATATGCTCAACTATCACATTAATAATATTAAGTAAGGATAGCTGAGCGGTTGCAACAAACTATCACTACAAACTAATGTGTAAATCCTATGAGTCACTGACAAGCCTCACAATCTGGATTGTCAATTGAACATGCTTGTGGCACTGGTGCTGCATTTGCAAAACCATCTTCTTCTACAGAAGCAGCAGGTGTTGCTTCAACTGGCGCGGAAACTGGTGCAGCAGCATTCGGTGCAATCGTCGATTTCACAGCGTTTAATGCGCCAGTATTAATCGTCGATTTCTCAGCAGAAGTCGCACCTAATGCACGTAGGTAGTAAGTGGTTTTTAGACCACGTAACCAAGCCATCTTATACGTGATGTCCAGTTTCTTACCGTTTGCACCAGAGATGTACAAGTTCAGTGATTGCGCTTGGTCAATCCACTTTTGACGACGTGATGCAGCATCAACGATCCAACGTGGTTCAACTTCAAAGGCAGTCGCGAAGATTGCTTTTAACTCTTCTGGGATACGGGCAATTTTTTGTACCGAACCTTCGAAGTGTTTAAGATCATTCACCATCACAGAATCCCAAAGACCGCGATCTTTTAACGCACGTACTAAGTACGGGTTGATCACTGTGAATTCACCTGACAGGTTAGATTTCACATATAAGTTTTGGAATGTTGGTTCAATTGATTGCGAAACGCCACAAATGTTTGAAATGGTTGCAGTTGGTGCAATTGCCATTACGTTTGAGTTACGCATACCGTCTTTTTGAACTTTGGCACGTAATGTGTCCCAATCCAAACGCTGTGTACGGTCAACTTCAAACATGCCTTCAGGACGTGTTTTCGCGACTAGGTTGAGTGAGTCAATTGGTAAAATACCTTGATCCCAGAGTGAACCTTTAAAGGTTTCGTAAGTACCACGTTCAAGTGCTAAATCGCTAGAGGTTTGAATCGCGTAGTACGAAATCACTTCCATTGATTCATCAGCAAAGTTTACAGCCGCGTCAGAACCATACGCCATACCCATTTCATATAGTGCATCTTGGAAGCCCATGATACCCATACCGACAGGGCGGTGTTTAAGGTTTGAATTACGCGCTTGTGGTACTGCGTAGTAGTTGATGTCAATCACGTTGTCTAACATACGAACTGCTGTTTTTACAGTGCGCGCTAGTTTTTCGCGATCTAACACACCACCTTGCACGTGTTGTACTAAGTTAATTGAACCTAAGTTACATACCGCGATTTCGTCTTGGTTGGTATTTAGGGTAATTTCAGTACATAAGTTCGATGAGTGAACTACGCCTACGTGTTGCTGTGGTGAACGTAAGTTACATACGTCTTTGAATGTGATCCACGGGTGACCTGTTTCAAATAGCATAGACAACATTTTGCGCCATAAGTCTTTCGCACGAATGACTTTATGCAGCATGTTGTTTTCTTTAGCAATGCCTTCGTAGTAAGCATAACGTTCAGCGAATTCAGCACCTGTTAAGTCGTGTAGATCAGGTGTTTCAGATGGCGTGAATAGCGTCCACTCTTTGTCTTCAATCACACGTTGCATGAACAAATCTGGAACCCAGTTGGCTGTGTTCATGTCATGGGTACGACGACGGTCATCACCTGTGTTTTTACGAAGCTCTAGGAATTCTTCGATGTCCAAATGCCAAGTTTCAAGGTATGCACAGACTGCACCTTTACGCTTACCACCTTGGTTGACTGCAACTGCGGTATCGTTAGCCACTTTTAGGAATGGCACCACACCTTGTGATTTACCATTAGTGCCTTTGATGTATGAGTTCAGCGCACGTACTGGGGTCCAGTCGTTACCTAAACCACCAGCCCATTTAGACAACATGGCGTTATCACGCATTGCGCCATAGATGTTGTACAGGTCATCAGCAATAGTGGTTAAGTAGCAGCTTGATAACTGTGGACGTAGCGTACCTGAGTTAAATAGCGTTGGTGTAGACGCCATATAATCAAAGCTAGAGAGTAAGTTATAGAACTCAATTGCACGCTCTTCACGGTTTTCTTCGTTTAGGCTTAAGCCCATCGAAACACGCATAAAGAACAATTGCGGTAATTCAAAACGTACGCCATCTGAGTGGATGAAGTAACGGTCAAATAAAGTTTGTAAACCTAAGTAGGTAAATTGGTTAGAGCGTTCTGGTTTGATCGCTGCTGCCAATTTTGCAAGGTCAAAGTTAAGCAGTTCAGGAGATAAAAGCTCAAGCTCGATCCCTTTGTTTAAGAACGTCTCAAGCGCATCACCTTCATTGGTATCTGTTGCTAAACCTAAAAACTCAAGACCAGTTGCCACTAAGTTGTCACGTAGTAGACGCGCAGTCACATACGTGTAGTTTGGCTCTTGTTCAATACGGGTACGGGTTGCCATCATCATAGTGGTTGAGATGTCAGACTCTTTGACGCCGTTGTATAGGTTTTTAACGGTTTCATCCACAATCGCTTGAATGTCAATGCCTTCTAGGCCTTGGGCAGCAGTTGCGATGGTTGCTGTTAAAGCGCTTAAATCCAGCGGCTTTAACTGACCGTTTTGGTCTAAAATTTGTAGAGTTGGATGATGATTCGCGTTTAACTGTTTACGTGCTTCAGCACGTTGTTCACGATAAATCACGTAAGCACGCGCAACCTTTTGCTCGCCAGTACGCATAAGTGCCAGTTCAACTTGATCTTGAATCTCTTCAATATGAATCGTACCGCCTGAAGGTAAACGACGTTTAAACGTGTTCAGTACCATTTCAGTTAATTGTTCAATACGATCATGAATGCGGCTTGATTCAGCACTTGGCTGGCCTTCAACGGCTAAGAATGCTTTGCCAATGGCAACTGAAATTTTTTCAGCATCAAAAGCGGCAACTTCACCAGTGCGTTTAATCACTTGAAGTTGACCGGGGGTCGCTGTGGTTACGCTCATTGCATCAACTCTTTATTTGTTTATTAACCAATAAGTTTGGAGTGAGCATATCTAGGGATAACTAGACAATACTGGTCCCAAGTGTTTTACGGGATAAACACAAGACTTAGTGGTTTCAATTGGGATTGGGCACAAGATACGGGAAAATCTGTAGTAGATCAATATTGACATTTTAGAAAAGTTTTTGATTCAAACTTCTGTCAAAAAAATAAAAAAAGGCAGACTTTATCTTTAAGCCTTGCCCCGTGAGGCATAGCATAGCAAAGCTTGGCAAAAGAGAATATAGATAAAGTTGTGGATAACTACAAAAGCGCCAAATTTAATTTTTGTTAAGCAAAAAACCTGCACTGACTGCCTAAAAAATAACAAGCTCAGCACACGCAGCTGCATTCAGTGGCATAGACTATTATTTAGAATTATAAAAATATAACAATTTGCTACTTTGATGTATCAGTTTGGTGAATGAGCTCTTGTTTACAATGTAAACGTGTGTATATTGCAACTTATATTTAAGCGTATCTATTGGATTTTTAAGGGATACGTCAAGTTAATAAAGGGGCATTGTCCATGAGCCAAGAAGAAAAGTTACCTAAAATTTTAATTGTTGAAGATGACGAACGTCTTGCACGCTTAACGCAAGAATATTTAATCCGTAATGGTCTTGAAGTTGGGGTAGAAACCGACGGTAACCGTGCGATCCGTCGTATTATTGCTGAACAACCCGATTTAGTGGTGTTAGACGTGATGTTACCCGGCGCAGATGGTTTAACCATTTGCCGTGAAGTGCGTCCCCACTATCATCAGCCGATTTTAATGCTAACTGCGCGTACTGAAGATATGGATCAAGTCTTAGGCCTAGAAATGGGTGCTGATGATTATGTCGCAAAACCGGTACAGCCGCGTGTACTGTTGGCGCGTATTCGTGCTTTATTACGCCGTACTGACAAAGTTGCTGAAGATGAAGTGGCACAGCGTATTGAGTTTGATGACCTTGTGATTGACAACGGTGGTCGTTCAGTGACCCTAAATGGTGAATTGGTCGATTTTACCAGCGCTGAATATGATCTTCTGTGGTTATTGGCGTCTAATGCTGGTCGTATTTTATCGCGTGAAGACATTTTTGAGCGTCTACGTGGTATCGAATATGACGGTCAAGACCGTTCGATTGACGTGCGTATCTCGCGTATCCGTCCAAAAATTGGCGATGATCCGGAAAATCCAAAACGTATTAAAACCGTACGTAGTAAAGGTTACTTATTTGTAAAAGAAACCAACGGTATTTAAGCGTTTTTTATCCCCTTGCTATAGGACAAGCCTTAGGTGTTTAAACACAGTATTTTTTTGCGGATTTATGCTGGACTTTTGATTTTGATGGTGCTTGTCGCCTGTTCAGGTTATGTGCTCACCCAAGTCATCAATTATCAACGAGCACAAGAATACCGTGAATCACTGACCGATGGTATGGCTTACATCATTAGTGAGGGGATTGCACGTCAATCCAATCAGCAACAAAAAGAAGATTGGATCTCGGATGCCTCAAACTTGTTGGGGCTACCGATTTTTTATATTCGTGCTGATCAAGTGTCGTTGTCACGTGCGGAAAATCGCCGCATTGCCGAACAAAAGGCAGTGGTGCGTTATGAGGCGGAAAATTCCATTGCCTATGTGGTGATGGGCATTAAAGATGATCCAGATCATTACCTGTATGCGCAGATTGATGAAATTACCGAACAGCAAATGAAATTTTTGCCGGTCTTCATTCAAGATTATTTGGCATATTATTCAGGGCAAGAAGCCAAATACTTGGCCAATATTCAAGATCACTTTTCTTATCCAGTCAGTATTCAAAATCTACGCGATTTATCTTTAGACTCAGAACAACTCAGTCGTTTACGTTTGGGCAATGGCATTATTGTCTATAAAGATAATGCCTCCATTCGTGGCACCACCATTTCAATTATCAGCCCTTTAGAGCGTGATCCAACCCAAGCCATTGTGATTGGGCCAGTACCGCTATTTAATTGGATGCCATTTGAGCTGGCTGCAGGGGTGACTTTACTCAGCTTATTTATTCTGAGTTTAGGCGTTTATGGTCTCATGATTCCAATGCAACGCAAGATTCGTGAAGTGAATCGTGCCTTGGACCAAATTCAGGGTGGTGATTTATCGGTGCGTTTACCTGTGGATGGGACTGATGAGCTCGCTAATCTAGCCACCAGTTATAACAACATGGCAGAGCATATTCAGCGTTTAATTGAAGCGCAGCGTGAACTGATGCGTGCAGTATCGCATGAACTACGTACCCCTGTGGCACGGATTCGTTTTGCTTTAGAAATGTTGGTTGATGAAGACGACTACGAATATCGTCAGCAGCAAATGGAGATGATTGATAAAGACATTGAGGCCTTAAACACCTTAATTGATGAAATTATGACCTATGCCAAGCTCGAACAAGGCATGCCGTCTTTAGACTTTGAACAAGTGGCTTTATTTGAAGTACTCGATCAAGTACTGATTGAAACTGAAGCCCTAAAAACTGGTAAAACTTTAGAGTTACAGGCACCGCCAATTACGTTAATGGTTGAAACTGAGCGGCGCTATTTACACCGTGTCATTCAAAACTTAGTGGGTAATGCAGTGCGTTATGCCGACACTAAAGTACTGATGAGTGGGGGTTTAAATGAACAAGGTTTTGCCTATATTTGTGTCGAAGATGATGGCCCTGGTATTCCAGAAGCTGAACGCGAACGCATTTTTGAAGCCTTTGCTCGTTTAGATGACAGCCGTACCCGTGCTTCAGGGGGATATGGTTTAGGTTTATCTATTGTCAGTCGTATTGCCTACTGGTTTGGTGGAAAAGTATCGATTGATCAAAGTCCATTATTGGGTGGGGCGCGTTTTACCATGACTTGGCCAGCCAAACGTTTAACTAAAAAGAAATAAAAAAGCCCGCATGTTGCGGGCTTTTTGGTTCAAACAAGGATTACTTGGTGGCTTCTTTATATAAGCGATCTGCTTCGTCAAAGCGCGCAGTAATTTCAGCAGTTGGCGCTTTGCCCATGAGGCTCACCACAACAATGGCAATGGCTGAACAGATAAAGCCTGGAATGATTTCATAGACGCCAGTATCACCCCAAACATTTTTCCATACAATCACCATCACCGCACCCACGATCATGCCAGCTAAGGCACCATTGCGTGTCATACGACGCCAGAACAAGGACAAGATGATTAGTGGACCAAATGCTGCACCAAAACCTGCCCATGCATAGGCCACTAAGCCCAGTACTTTAGATTCAGGATTACCCGCCATCCAAATCGCAAGTAATGCAATCATCAGTACCATGATACGACCCACCCAGACTAATTCGTTTTGGCTAGCATTTTTGCGTAGCAACGATTTATAGAAATCTTCAGTTAAGGTACTTGAGCAGACTAAAAGCTGACAGCTTAGTGTACTCATGACAGCGGCTAAAATAGCAGCCAGTACCACACCTGCAATCCATGGATTGAATAAAATTTTAGTCAATTCCATAAACACAGTTTCAGGGTTGGCATTCACCACACTGGCCAATTCTGGATGCGCTTGGAAATAAGCAATACCAAAGAAGCCCGCAGCCACCGCACCGCCTAAACATAAAATCATCCATGTCATACCAATACGGCGGGCATTTGGAATCGATTTAACCGAATCAGCCGCCATAAAGCGCACTAAAATATGCGGTTGACCAAAATAACCTAAGCCCCATGCCAGTAATGACATAATTGCCACAAAGCTTAAATTACCTATTAGGTCAGTGGCCTGTGGACGTGCTGCTTCTAAAGCTAAGCTCACTTGTGACAGATCTGAGAAAGTCATTAAGGTCACAACAGGGGTTAAGATCAAAGCAAAGATCATTAAGCCCGCTTGGAAGGTATCTGTCCAAGACACCGCCAAGAAACCGCCAATAAACACGTAGCTAATGGTAGCAATGGCACTAATCCACAGCGCGGTGCTATACGACATATCAAACATGCTTTCGAATAAGCGCGCACCAGCGACCATGCCCGAAGCACAGTAAATGGCAAAGAAAATTAAAATTACAAATGCCGAAACAATACGTAAAACTTTCTTTTGGTCGTTAAAACGGTTGGAAAAATAATCTGGCAAGGTGAGGGCGTTATGCTGCACTTCGGTATGTACCCGTAAACGACCTGCGACCAACAGCCAATTGAGCCATGCACCAATAATCAGACCAATCGCGATCCACATTTCAGACAGGCCAGAGAGATAAATAGCGCCAGGTAAACCCATGAGTAACCAACCGCTCATATCCGATGCGCCAGCAGATAGGGCAGTGACAAAACTGCCTAAGCGACGACCGCCTAAGATATAGTCAGAAAAGTTAGCAGTGGCGCGATAAGCCATCAGGCCAATCGCGACCATGGCGACAATATAGAATAAAAAAGTAATAAGAGTGGGATTCAGGGAGCTCATACATGATCCATTTTTCAAGTTGGACAGTTGATCAAAAGCGGTTACAGACGCTGTTGCCGCCTTGCTTCATTCCTGACCACAAGTCCGAATTTTTTCAAAAATAAACGCGAAATTTAACCATAATTTTGAATCTATTGCTGAGGTTTTCATGCACAGTATAAAAATAGACAGCATTGCTGCTGTCTATGTTGTTAAAAAGAATTGAATTTTAGCGGTTTTGACCCATAACACCGCGGATGGTATTGAGTACATCGGCAGGTAAAACTACAGTTTTGGCATTATTAGATTTGGCCATCTCTTGCATGGCTTTAACGTATTGCTCACCCAATAAATAAGCGACAGGAATTTCTTTATCACCAACTGCTGAGGACACCATAGTAATGGCTTTTTGTGATGCTTCTGCTAACACCACTTGTGCTTCGGCATCACGACGTGAGGCTTCTAAACGACCATCGGCTTCTAAAATCGCGGCTTGCTTTTCACCATCAGCTTTGGTCACGGTGGCACGGCGTTGACGTTCTGCCGCCGCTTGTTCTTCCATGGCTGCTTGCATGGTGTTTGAGGGTTTAATATCTTGGATTTCAACTGTTTTTAAGGTGATACCCCAATCCGAAATATCATCTGAAATCGCAGTTTTAAGCTTGGCTTTAATATGGTCGCGTGAAGACAGCGCATCATCTAAATCCATTTCGCCCACGATCGAGCGCAATGAGGTTTGTACTAAATTTTGAATGGCCCATGAATAGTTTTCGATGCCATAAACGGCTTTTTCAGGTGTGGTTAAATTAATATACGCCACCGCATTCATCAGTAACACCGCGTTATCACGGGTAATCACTTCTTGCGATGGGATATCTAAGACAATATCTTTGGTGGTGACTTTATAGGCCACTTCATCGACATAAGGAATGACGAAGTTTAATCCTGGTTGCAAAGTGGTGTGATATTTACCTAAACGTTGCACAATCCACTTATAGCCTTGCGGCACAATACGTACGCCCTTAAAAATGGTGATGGCAACAAAGGCCAAGAGGGCTAATCCAATAATACTACTCACTGGCATAAATTTAATCTCGTTGTTGTTGTGATGTGTGTGGCTCAACCAATAGGTCATTGCCTAAAATGTCCACGACACGAACTCGGTCGCCAACCTTGACGGCATTTAAGCTCCGACATTGCCATTCATCTGCGCCTAACACCGGCACAGAAAAACGTACTTTAATATGTTCATGCTCGAGATGGTTTTCAATCACCATCCCAATTTGTCCAATGGTGGCTTCACGCGATAAACCCGCTTTGGTTTTATCAATCGACAGCGGTTTAATCAGTTTAAACCACGCCACTGTAGATAAAATTGACAGCAGCACCCAAATCACAATTTGTAAAGTGCTGCTCATGCTGGGGAAAAGCCAATATAACAGGCTTACCACTAAGGCCGCGACACCAAACCATAGTGCAGCAAAAGAGGGTAAAATTAATTCTGCTAAAATGAGCATGACACCTAATACAACCCAGTGCCATGGTTCTAAGACCCACATGGCAGTATCCTATGTTGCGAAGAACTTTGACTGTAACATAAGTGTAGAAATGATTAAAATTAACTGCAGCGCATATAACAAGCCCACGCTGAAGGTTTTACATCTATTGCCTACGCACTATTTTTTTTGCAAAGGTTTAGCTAAACGCTCAGGGTGTTTGGCTGAAATTTTATCGCGATATAAAGCCAATATATGTTTTAGGTCAGCATCATAATCACCTGTTGCTTCAAATGCGCCTAAGCAATAAATGATTTTTTGTGCATAATCTAAGGCAAACATGACAATGGGCACCTCTGCACCCAACGCAATACGATAAAAGCCACTTCTAAACTCAGTTGCGTTATGTCGCGTGCCTTCTGGGGTCATACCAATCCAAATTTGCTCACGGCTACGTAATTCATGAATGGCTTGCTGGGTTAAACCTTGCGAAGCATCTCGTTTGACTGGGATGACATCGAGCCAATTGAGCAGCGGTTTGAGTGGGGTATTAAATAAACTGGCTTTGGCAAAGATATGAATTTTAAGATCTATGGCCACCACAAAGTTAAAGCCATACCAGCCATCTAAGTTTGAAGTATGCGGCATAACAATCGCCACCGCTTTGGGCAAATTGGGAAAATCACCTTGAAATTTCCAGCCTTGTGCTAAATACAATTGCTTAAAAAACTTTTGACTGAAGGTACCTTGGCGTCTAGGTACTTGATTCGGTAAAAGTGGCAATGTGGACATTAGCAATCCTTAATTGAGTTACAACATAAATAGTTTAGGCTTTTCAGCTAAAAAATATAGCGGCAAAATGTGTTTACTATTTTTATGCCCAAATTTCATCCATATGCCACAAATTTATCTGCTTTTATTTTGTTTGTATTGGGCACAAGGTTTACCTGTGGGCTTTATGACCCATGCCTTGCCAGTGATTTTACGGGCTGAAGGTGTGTCTTTAGCGCATATTGGTGGCTTTGGTCTGCTTATGCTGCCATGGTCGATCAAAGTGTTTTGGGCAGCTTTTATAGATCGCTACGCCACATACCGGACTTGGATTATTCCACTGCAATTGCTCATGGTGGGCTGTTTGGTGGCGCTGTCTTTTTTACCTATTCATGCGCTTGATCAGCCAGAGTATTTAATCGGTTTTTTTGTATTGTTGTTGCTTATGAACTTTGCTGCTGCCACGCAAGACATTGCCAGCGATGGTTTAGCAGTTACTCATCTTAAAACGCAAAGCCAACATTGGGGCAATACCTTACAAGTGCTTGGCTCACGTTTGGGTTTTATTGTCGGTGGTGGTGCGTTGTTATGGTTACTTGAGACATGGCAATGGCAAGCGACCTTTTTAATGCTGGCTGGGTTCGTTGCACTCAATAGTCTGCCGATTTTATTGGCAAGGCGTGGACAATCGCTAAAACAGCCACAGCAACCATTACCCAAACAGGGCTTAAAAAGCTATGTGGCCTATTTTAAATCAAAGCCTGAGTTATGGGCATGGCTTGGGGTGTTGCTGAGTTTTAAAATTGCTGATGGCCTAGCCGGCCCAATGCTTAAGCCTTTAATGGTCGATCTAGGCTTAAGCTTTCAACAGATCGGGCTTTATATTACGGGTTTAGGGGCTATAGCAGCCTTAATGGGGGCAGGACTGGCAGGTCTATTGTTAAAATTTTTAGCCCGTGATCAAGCTTTAATCCTATTTTCAATAGTTAAAATTGTAAGCTTAATGGCTTATGTGTGGTTGGCAGGCCAATATGAGCAACAGCAGCAGGTTAGTGTATGGCTGATTTATAGCATTAATGCTGTTGAAGACGCCAGCTCCAGTATGCTGTTAGTGGTGATGCTCACTTTAATTATGCAATACAGCCGTCAAGCATGGGCAGGCACAGACTTTACTTTGCAAGTGGCGATTATGGCGACGATCAGTGGCGGCTTATATGTGCTCAGTGGTGTTGCCGCAGACATGCTTGGTTATGCCAGATATTTAAGCCTTATTAGTATGATTGCGATGTTGTCTTTGTATCCAATCTACCGCTGGAAAAAACGTCTATCTGGCTAATAATTACTCTAACTCATTCAAATCTATATGAAATTTAAATTTTAGTCATTTTTATTATCACTGAGCCATGTAAGATGCCCGCCTTAATTGGAACAAGGATCTCTCATGAAAACCAAATTGGCTGCCTTAGTTGCCCTTTCAACTTTAACAGTATCAGCTGTAGCTGCGCCAACCTTCTATGGCGAAATTGATTTAAGTATCGACTATTTAAAACAAGATAATGCCAACGGTCGTGCTCGTGATGTGACTGAGCTCAGTTCAAATAACTCATTTATTGGCTTAAAAGGCGACCAAAAACTTAATGAACGTTTAAGCGCACTCTATCAAGCTGAATTTACCTTTTATGGTGATGATGGTCAAAGCGGTAGCGGTGATAGCTTTGTACCGCGTAACTTATTCATTGGTTTAAAAGATCAAACCTTAGGTACAGTGAAACTGGGTAAAATTGATACCCCTGTTAAACAGCTTTCGGCTCAAGTTGATAGCTTTAACAACGCTGTAGAAAATAATGCCGATATTCACGGCATGATGGCCGGTGAAACTCGTATTGATAACAGCCTAGTCTATGAAGCACCGAGTTTTAAACTGGGTCAAGGTCAAGTAGAAGCCAAACTACAATTGGCAACAGGTGAAGGTGAACAGCGTATTAAAGCCAGCAAAGGTGGGTATAGTGTCGCTGGCCGTGGCTTAGGTGATTCTTGGTCATCCTCTGTAGTCTATAGCGACAAAACTTTTGTTGCAGGTCTGGGTTATGACAAAGCCATGCCGAGCCGTTTTTTAAGTCGTGGTTTTTTAAATGCTCAGATGAAAGAGGTACAGGCAGACACCAATGTAATTGCGGCAGCAGATAACTTACGTGCCATTGGCCGTGTGAACTTGGACAACGGTTTATCGCTACGTGCTTTATATCAGGTGTCTGAAACTGCCGATGTCACAGCAGGTGAAAAACTGGCGCAAGACGTCACAGTACAAAATATTGATGATGCCAAAGCATGGCTATTGGGCGCAGAATATAAGCTAGCCCATGCCAAAGCCTGGACGCTTAAAGCACAGTACAGCCAAAACACGCTGAGCTTTAAGGATGCCACGCCTGACTATGACATGCAGCAAATCTTGGCAGGCGTAGATTATGCTTGGTCTAAACAAGTCAAAGTCTATGCTCATGCGGGCTATTTAACTATTGAACAAGCTGCACAGGAAGATCAACAAGTCTTATTAGGTACAGGCTTAGAATACAAATTCTAAGTGATAAAAAGGCGCACGCTGCGCCTTTTTTAGTTTGACGCAAAGCATAGTCATAATTTGCGCTAAGCTTTGCGGCGGGTGCATGTTAGATTAGCCTTTATTTGTGGCTGTTTTATATGCAGATTCAGGCGGTTTTATTTGATTTAGACAACACCTTAACCCATCGTGATCAAAGTGTGCAGGCCTATAGCCGTCAGTTGATGGCACATTATCAAAATAATATACAACCCGATGCTTTGCATAGTGTGATTAACATTATACGTCGCATTGATAATGGCGGTTATCCTCAAAAAGAATTGCTCACGCATCCAAGTATTGCCGCCTCGGTTGGCTATGCTTTACTGCAACAACTCAGTTGGCAGCAGCGCCCCAGTGTAGAGGAGCTAACCGAGTTTTGGTTCAGTCAGTTTGGGCGTTGTGCGGTGGCAATGTCGGGGGCTGAACAATTATTACAACAACTTAAACAGCAAAACTTTAAATTGGGAATCATTTCCAATGGTGGGCAGCAAAGTCGTGTAAATATTTTACAAGGTTTGGGGTTTTTAGATTATTTTGATGTGGTGCATAGCTCAGAGCTGATTGGTATTGCGAAGCCTCAGCCAGACATTTTTTTACATACCGCAGCGCATTTAAATCTAGCACCTGAACAGTGCTTATTTATTGGTGATCATCCGATAAATGATATTTATGGGGCACAAGCGGCGGGGATGCCTGCGCTGTGGTTACAAGGTTTTCATCCCAGCCCACAGTTGCTTGATGTACCAAAAATCACCCAGTTGGATGAAGTTTGGCTCTATTTATCAGTATAAACTTTCTTTGCAATTGGCAGATGCAGCGATGCAGCGTGAGATTGGCACGCATCATTTAATGTAAAATTTTCTCTAAAAAATGCTGCGCGCGTTCACTGCGCTGTGTGGTAAAGAACTCATCTTTTGAGCAATCTTCAATGATTTTACCTTGATCCATAAAAATCACTCGATGTGCCACTTGGCGCGCAAAGCCCATTTCGTGGGTCACGCACATCATAGTCATGCCTTCTTTGGCCAGCTCCACCATCACATCTAACACTTCATTGATCATTTCTGGATCAAGGGCTGAGGTCGGTTCATCAAACAGCATGGCAATTGGGTCCATACTTAAAGCACGGGCAATCGCGACGCGTTGTTGTTGCCCCCCTGAGAGTTCGGCCGGATATTTCTTGGCATGCTGGCTTAAGCCGACACGATCTAAATAAGCCAAGCCTTTTTTGTTGGCTTCAGCTTGTGAGCGACCTAAGACTTTAATTTGAGCAATGGTTAAATTATCTTGAATACTTAAATGGGGGAACAGTTCAAAGTGCTGAAACACCATGCCCACGCGGCTGCGCAGTTGAGTTAAGTTGGTTTTAGGATCTTTTAAACGTAGCCCATCGACGACAATATCGCCTTGTTGAAATGGCTCTAAGCCGTTGACGGTTTTAATGAGTGTCGATTTGCCTGAACCTGAAGGGCCACAGACCACCACCACTTCACCTTGGCGAATTTTCGTGTTGCAATCGGTCAGCACTTGGAAATCACCATACCATTTGCTGATGTTTTGAATATCAATCATGACGGAATCTGTCATACGCGTAACCTTTGTTGCAGTTTTTTCACCAAGAAGGTGGCGAGTAAACTCACTGTAAAATAGACCAAACCAGCAAATAAAATATATTGGGTCAGTAGCGACATCAGGTCGCCACGGACATAGTTGGTTCTAAAGAAATCCAGTAAGCCAATGGCATAGACCATAGTGGAATCTTGAAATAAAATAATACTTTGCTGTAATAATAGCGGCGTCATTTTGCGAAAAGCTTGTGGCAAAATAATTAAACGCATGGATTGCCCATAGCTCATGCCTAAGGCGGATGCAGCAGCACTTTGCCCTTTAGGAATAGATTGAATCCCTGCGCGGACAATTTCGGCAAAATACGCGGCTTCAAATAGCATAAAAGCCACAATGCTTGAGACCAGAGCTGTATCAATGGTGAGGTATTTGCCTGTAACACCGGTGTAAATAAATGGCACGGCAAAGTAAAACCACATCAATACCAATAACAGCGGAATCGAGCGAAATAAGTTGACATAGCTTTGCGCAAACAAATTAAAAATTTTAATTGAAGATAAACGCATGAGCGCTAGCAAAGTGCCAATCAATATCCCGCCCACTGTCGCAAACAGCAGCACTTTTAAGGTGATGCTAAAGCCATGCCACAGCGCAGGGTAGGAGGCTTGTAAATCAGTGAAAAAAACAGTGAGCCATTCCATTATTTAGACCCTCCTGTCATGAGCCCCGGAATACGTAAGCGTTTTTCCAGTAAATTCATACCTTGAATCAGGCAGATATTAATCACAATAAAGACAAGGGTGACGTAGGTATAAATCTCAATGGTGTTTTGGGTATATTCACTGATGGTTTTCATTTGCGAGATGATTTCAGCCACACCCACTAAAGAGGCAATTGAGGTATTTTTGACGCAGTTGGTCAGCTCAGAGCTTAAGGGTGGCAAAATCATGCGAAAGGATTGCGGCAAAATGATATAGCGATAGAGCTGAAAAGTACTAAAACCCATGGCATATCCTGCATTAATTTGCCCACGCGGCAGTGCCTCAATTCCGGTACGGACTTGTTCGCAGACCCGTGCTGCGGTAAATAAACCCAAACCCACGCTGGCGGAAATCAGCGCTGTGGTATTGGCACCTAAATCATTCATCCACCAGCTTTTAATCGCGTCGGGTAAAAAATTGGGCACCACATAAAACCAAATAAATAACTGAATTAATAAGGGGACATTGCGAAATAAGTTGACATAGCCTGTACCTATCGCGCGTGCTGTTTGATTGGGTAAAGTGCGCATAATGCCTAACAGACTGCCCAAAACTAAGGCAATACTCCATGCAACAATGGCAATCACAAACAGCCAACCTAAGCCCGTCACGAGCCAGTCGAGGTAGGTGCTATCACCTACGCCTGTGTTTTGCCAGAGTACACCCCAATTCCAACTATAATTCATAGTCTCTCCTATCACTTGAAGCCAAAGCATGGCTTCAAGTAGGGCAAAAATTATTGATCACGATCATGTGGATTGGCGATTAAGGCTTTCACTGCATCTGACATTGGGAAGTTTAGGTTAATGTTTTTTGGTGGAATCGGCTGTTCAAACCATTTCTTATACATGTCGTTGATTTGACCTGAGCTATAAGTGGCTTTAATCGCATCATCAACCACTTTCTTAAAGCCAGCATCACCTTTACGTAACATACAGCCGTAGACTTCTTGAATTGGCGCCGTGCCGACAATCACCCATTTGTTGGGCTCTTTGGCTTTAGATTTTTCACCTGCCAGTAAAATATCATCCATCATAAATGCCGCAGCACGGCCGTTTTGTAGCATTAAGAAAGATTCAGCATGGTCTTTAGCAGAAATCACTTCACCAATGCCCAGCTCTTTTTCATGCTGACGGATATAACGTTCTGAAGTGGTACCTGCAGTGGTGACTAACTTTTTGCCTTTTAAATCAGCAAAGTCTTGGATGCCTGAATCAGCGGCGGTGAGTAAGCGTGAACCCACTTGGAAGAAACCGACAGAGAAATCAACTTGTTGCTGACGTTCTTTATTGTTGGTGGTTGAACCACATTCTAAATCAACAGTGCCATTGGAAACCAATGGAATACGATTTTGACTGGTGACAAGGTTATAACGGATTTTTAAGTTTGGATTATTGAGTTCTTTTTTTAAGGCTTCAACCACTTGCAGTTGTAAGTCATGGGCAAAACCCACAGGTTGATTTGGATTATCCGCAATATAAGAAAACGGAATGGATGAGTCACGATAACCGAGTACCACAGTCCCAGATTGTTTAATTTTCTCTAAAGTACCTGAAGTTGCAGCAGCATTGCCGCTGGCATTTTCGGTTTTGGGTGCTTGATCGTTGCTACAGGCCGTTAAACCTAGCATTAAGGCACTGGCACACACGACTTTTTTTAACATAGTGATTCCTCTATTTTTTTCTTTAATTTGTTCAATTTTTATAATGCTGAAACATTGAAAATAACTGCTTAAAAATGCAGCTTTTTTGCATCTTAATCGAGATCAGATTACAAGCTCAAGCACTATTTTGCGGCAAGTTTAACCTAAAGCGTCATGTTAAATTGGACGCAGGCTTTGCCCATACCCTGGGCAAACAAGCAAGTGCTATGCCAAATACAGATGTGATTTTTGGGTTTTATAAAATATTATTCAATGTTTTGAATTGGTTATGCGCTTAAAATCCAAGATCTCTTGGCTATGTGTAGTTCAGCCTTGTAGGAGCTGGAGTTGGATTTGTATCTATAAATCGTGCATTAAAATTTCTTTTGCCTTAACGCATTGAAAAGTCAGCTGCCCATCTCTAAGCTGCTGGTTGTTATATAGACTGATGAACGCTTTAAGTAATACGTCTATCATTTATGGCGTGGGTCCATTGATGACAGCCGCAGCGTACACAGGGCGTTTGTGCCGAACTCAGCGTGCTGACAAAGCCGCAGTAAGTACATGCATACTGCACCTCAGGCTGGACCTGATAGATGATTTGAGCGGCTTTAGGAAACAGCGGCAAGCCATAGCGCACCTGATCATCTGGAAAAAATAAAATACTAAACTTACCGTCGCTTTCTAATAGGCCGACCCGTACTTGGCCTAAATGCTCGACGCCTTGCTGACGCATTTCGGCAAAGAATTCATCATGTGACATTTTACCGCGTTGAATTTTCTCTAAAACCAGCATGCCATCTTCCACCACATATAAAGATTTGCCCTCAATTAAATCTTCAAAGGGTTGATATTTCATCATTAACCAAGTGGTCAGGCGATACATGAAAATCACCACACTCATGACCAAAACTGCTTGTAAAATTGGCAATTCCTCATCAAACATGGGATCGCCTGAAATTGAGCCCAATGCCAATAAAATCGCCACTTCAAAAATAGACAGCTGCCGTACGCCGCGTTTGCCGGTTAAGCGTAAAAACAAAATAATGAGCATATACATCAGCACACAGCGCACAATAATTTCAAAGCCAAATGCCAATGTAGTGTCGTGAACGAATAGCTGCGCCAGATCCATGCCTTAAACTCTAATTGTGAATATATTTACTCTAGCAAGTTGAAGTTATTTAAGTTTTACTCTTTTGTGAAGTTTTAAGAGCGCTTTGCGACAGGACTCAGCGATGCACTATAGAGTGTTTAAGCTGAGGTAGGCATAATAGCCAAATCGTGCTTTTTGTTAGATAGATGATGTCTTTGTTGCCTAAAACCACCGCCCAAACCGTTTTGGAAGTTTCACCGCAGCATAACAAGCTGAATCGTTTAATTGATGAGATTGAACAGCAAAAGCGTTTGCTGCTGGCGTGGCAAACTGCCAAGGACGATATTCGTGCCTATAGCCAAAAAGCATTGATGCCTGCATACCGTGATTTATACAACACGTTGTATGAACAGATGCAGATACTCTGGACGAGTTTAAATCTGTATCGTTTTAGCAAAGCAGATACAGCAACGATAGAAGATAAGATTCAAAACTTAGCTCGCTTACTACAAGGCTCACATTTACTTAGTCAAAAGCAAATTGATGAAGTTGAAAAAATGCATGCGTACTATATGCAGGCAGTAGAACACAACAAGAAAAAAACTAAGCAGAAAAATGTAGATACTTTTAATGAATCTGAATATGAAACCGTTCAAGCTGATGATGAATTTGAAAACTGGAACAGCGACCAATATCAGCAAGCAAAAGATCAAGCCAAGCTCAAACGTCAGCAAGAGAAACAAGCACAAGCTGAAAAGTTAGTGAATCAATCACTCAAAACCGTATATTTAAAAATTGCATCCATCATTCACCCTGACCGTGAGCCTGATGAGTCCAAAAAAGCCGAAAAAACCGAGCTGTTACAACGTGCCAATGCAGCCTATGAGCAGGAAGATTTATTCTTTTTACTCAAACTTCAGCTTGAAGTTGAGCAAAGTAAAAATGGTTCAAATAAGGGTTTAAGCACAGAGCAGGTGAAGTTTTACCAACAGGCCTTAGAAGCACAAAGCCAAGCGTTAAAAAAGCAGATTCAAGAATTGATTAATTCGCTTGTGTGGTCAAATAAAGCCAAAATTGCGGTAAGTAAGTCAAAAGGGCAGCTGAATATTGCGGATTTGTATAAGCAGATTGATGCGGATGTATCACAGGTAAAGCAACAGCTTAAAGCGGAAAAGCAAAGACTCATGTATATGGGGAGAGAGAGTGGGGTGGAGATGTTGTTGGAGCATCAAGTTCTATAGTTTACCTCTCCCTAGCCCTCTCCTAGAAGGAGAGGGAACTCTGTTTGTGTATCCAATAAGATGTAAATACACTGTAATTTCCCCCTCTCCCTTGGGAGAGGGTCGGGGTGAGGGTAAGAGGTAATAAGAAAAATGATAAACCCTAAATTATTAGAATACGCCAAATCCATGCGCCACACCGCCACCGATGCAGAAAGTCTTATGTGGCAGATCTTACGAGCCAAGCGATTTATGAATCTTAAATTTCGTCGTCAGCATGTGATTAAACCGTATATTGTGGATTTTTACTGCCATGAAATTGGTTTGGTGATTGAGTTGGATGGTAGTCAGCATGGAACTGATGATGCGATTGAATATGATGCTGAACGCACGAAGTTTTTAGAGGCATTGGCTTTAACGGTGGTTCGGTATTGCAATCATGATGTGTTGGGGAGGACGGATGTGGTGTTGGAGGATTTGTGGAATATATGCCTTGAGCTGAAAGTAAATTGATAATGGAAGCTCCTTCTTCCTTTGGGATGAGAAGCACTGCTTCGCAAGGGGGTGAGGGTAGAATTTATAATGAAAAAAATTTAAAAGCACCTCTCCCTAACCCTCTCCTAAAAGGAGAGGGAATTCCATTGTGAAATTCATACAGGTATTAAATCAAATTGTAGTGGTTTAATAAAGTTGGACACCAATTTAGGTGATAATGTATTCACCAAAGAGGTGCTCAATGAGAACAAGACGAACATTTACTCCAGAATTCAAATTAGAAGCAGCAAGCCTTGTACTTGATCAAGGCTATTCAATTTTACAGGCCTGTCGTGCTTTAGATGTTGGGCAGACAGCATTAAAACGTTGGGTTGATCAACTTCAATTTGAACGAACAGGACAATCTCCAACAATGCCTGCTCTAACAGCTGAGCAAAGGGAAATACAACAACTTAAAGCTCGTATCCATCAACTCGAGCAGGAGAAGATGATCCTAAAAAAGGCTACAGCTCTCTTAATGTCAGACGAATTCAAACATATGCGTTGATTGATCAATTAAGAAAGCTAAGCTCTGTTAAATTAATCTGTCGTGCCTTTGGTGTACTGCGTTCAAGCTATTACCATTACCGTTCAACAAGTAAAACTCCTCATCCAGATCGTATCAAGCTTAAAGTGATGATTAAAAGTCTATTTAAGCAAAGTCGTCACTCTCTTGGTAGTCGGGGAATTCGATTTATGTTGTTGAATCAGGGCATTAAGATTGGACGCTATCTGGTACGTAAGTTAATGCGTGAATCAGGTCTTGTTTCCAAACAACGTAAGAAGTACAAATATCAAAGCAACGTAGCTGAAGTCCCTGCTGTTCCAAATATATTAAACAGGCAATTTAAACCTGTTCAGCCTAATCATGTGTGGAGCAGTGACATTACCTATATTTGGACAGGTAAAACATGGGCTTATCTTGCAGTTGTTCTTGATCTGTATGCTCGTCGAGTGATTGGTTGGTCTATGTCGTCCCAAGCAGACCAACATTTAGTCATTAAGGCATTAGATGAAGCATGGCATCGGCGAGGTAAACCGAGTGGCGTGATCTTCCATTCTGATCAAGGCAGCCAATATAAAAGCCTTTTAGTTCGGCATAGGTTGGCGTGCTACGCCATGCAACAAAGTATGAGTCGTAAAGGAAACTGTTGGGACAATGCCCCAACAGAAAGGCTTTTTAGAAGTCTCAAGACTGAGTGGATTCCCAAATTGGGATACAGCTCAATTGAAGAAGCGAAGCTAGATGTTGGTCTGTATCTGATGGAATACTACAATCAGATACGACCTCATCGATTTAACGATGGTATCAGTCCTTGTCAGGCTGAAAATGAACTTAAAACTGTGTCCAATATTTGTTGACCACTACA
>NZ_JCAKMW010000034.1:0-22506 GCF_059515805.1 Acinetobacter sp. CY05
TGATCCTAGCCAAAATAATGGACAGCACGTCCCTCTAAAGATAACGTAACTTTAATCTTTGGAGATTCAAGAAATGGCTATCTTGCGCAGCAATGCTGCTCAAGTCCTGAATTTAAACAGCAAGCGATTGATTATGCACTTTCAAACTCCCACGAACCTATAGCTGCAATCGCCCAGAAATTAGGTGTGGGTTATTCAACTTTAGACAAATGGATTCGTGAAGCCAATCCAGTGGGTTCAAGCAAACGTCAACTTTCACCAGAACAACAGCGGATCTTAGAATTAGAGAAAGAAGTCAAACAGCTCAGGGAAGCCAATGACATCTTTAAAAAAGCGCATGTGTACTTTCTGACAGATCATGCCAAGAAAAGTACACGGTAATTCAAGATCTGGATGTGAATGAAGTCACTGTATCTTCTGCCTGTCAATGCCTGGGTGTCAGCACTTCAGGCTATTATGCCTGGCGAAAACGCCAGACCAATCCAGCGCAGAAATATAATGATTTAAAAGCCGTATATTGGCAGCATCATGCACGATTGGGTGCACCTTCATTGGTACATGACATGCATGATTTAGGTTACAGCATGAGCGAACGAACCGTTGGAAGAATGCTTAAAAAGCTTGGTTTACGTAGCAGGATTGCACGTAAATACAAGCATACGACTGATTCAAACCATCGTTTGCCTACAGCGCCTAACTTGTTGGATCGTCAATTTACGGTCAATGAACCCAATAAGATCTGGACAACGGATATTACCTATATCCGTACTAAGCAAGGTTGGCTGTATTTATGTGTGATGCTGGATCTATTCAGCCGTCGTATTGTCGGCTGGCAAACCAGCCATCGAATAGACCGTCAATTGGTGTGTGATGCGTTTCATTATGCAATGGCTCGTCAGGGGTATCCAATGGGTGTCATGGTGCATTCGGACCAAGGCTCACAGTACTGTAGTCGTGATTTTAGGGCGCTATTATTGACGAATAACTGCGTTCAAAGTATGTCACGCAGGGGAAACTGTTGGGATAATGCAGTGACCGAAAGCTTCTTTCATACATTGAAAGGTCATGTGGTCCATGGCAGTGTGTTTGCCACTCGAAAAGAAGCGAATACAGTCTTGTTTGACTATATTGAGATTTATTACAATCGGGTCAGAAGGCATTCCGCAAACGGCTGGTTAAGCCCAGAAGCCTTTGAACAGAAATATTTTAAGAATTTAGAGGGATTTGTTGTCCACGATACTGTCTAGGATCAACCTTTTGATTTTGAAGCAATGTACTATGATAAAATTAATCCGTTAGGTCAGGTAGCCTAACTTAAATAAAAAGTCTCCGACAAACCCGGTACGGTTCACGCCAAGATTGCAAACTGTCGTAAAGACCATTTGCATAATGGCAAGCAGCATGCTTGTTAAAAATAATGCAGTCATTATTGTAGGTGATTTAAGTGCCAAGAAACTTGTAAAAACTAAACTAGCAAAATCTGTTTTAGATACAGGATTTTCAGCACTAAAAACAATGCTCAAGTATAAATGCGAGAACGCAGGGGTATTGTTTGAGGAAGTCAATGAAGCCTATACCTCCCAAACTTGTTCGTGCTGTGGTGAGATCACCGCAAGTAGTCCGAAAGGTAGGACAGGTCTTGGAATAAGAGAATGGGAGTGCGCGAGCTGTGGTACAGCTCACGACAGAGATAAAAACTCAGCTCTAAACATTCTTGCACTTGGGCATAAGCGTCTAGCAGTAGGAATCCCCGTCCTTTAGGGCGGGGAGGATGTCAAGTCACTCGCTTGCTATACCCTTCAAGCAGCTATGTTCGGCCGCATTAAGTAGGATCACAAACAATAGCTCAGTTCAGCCTATCGTTTAAAATACAAGATGATGATGGATAAAAAGCCTCTCGATTGAGAGGCTTGTTTGACCTAAGAGGCAATATTTTGTTGGTTTTGCAAAATGTATTGATTTTCAGGGCGTTTTAGACCTAGATTCTCTCGCAAAGTGCTGCCCTCGTATTGCGTACGGAATAAACCACGGCGTTGCAGCTCTGGCACAATGAAATTGACAAAATCATCTAAGCCCGCTGGTGTCGTTGGGGGTAATATGTTAAAGCCATCCGCTGCTTCATTTTCAAACCATTGTTGTAATTGATCGACCACTTGTGCAGGGGTACCAATTAAAGTCCAATGACCACGTGCTGAGGCAATATATTGATACAGCTCACGAATGCTAAACTGATGTTTACGTGCAATATCAATCATCATTTGCTGACGGCTAGAGAAGTTAATTTCGCTATCTTTTAATTGTGGGAAAGGCGCATCTAGATCATATTTGCTTAAGTCAACCCCACCAGATAAGCCTGATAATAGGCTTAAACCTACTTCAGGACGAATCAAGCTGTTGAGCAATTCATATTTTTCTTGCGCTTCTTGTTCGGTTTGAGCCACAAAAATTGAAACCCCAGGCATAATTTTAAGGTCGTCCGGTTGGCGGCCATATTTAAGCAGACGACTTTTTACATCGCGATAAAACTCCTGGGCATCAGCAAGGTTTTGCTGGGCTGTAAAGATAACTTCAGCATATTTACCTGCTAATGCACGTCCATCTTCTGACTGTCCAGCTTGGACAATGACAGGATAACCTTGTGGGGGGCGAGAGACGTTAAGGGCACCTTCAACTTTAAAATATTGACCCTGGTGCTTTGGTTCGTGCAGCTTTTCAGGATCAAAGAATTGACCGGCGTGTTTATCATAGATAAATGCATCATCTTCCCAAGAATCCCAAAGCTTTTGCGTCACTTCAATAAACTCATCTGCACGGGCATAGCGTTCATCGGCTTTAGGGTGGTGTTGTAAACCAAAATTACGTGCAGTATCAGGAGCTGCTGTGGTTACTACATTCCAAGCTGCGCGGCCTTGGCTAATATGGTCTAGCGAGGCAAACTTACGCGCTAAAATATAAGGGTCTTCATAGGTGGTAGATGCTGTTGCAATAAATCCAATATTTTTTGTGACAGCGGATAAAGCCGCAAATAAAGTCACCGGCTCAAAACCTACCCCTTTATCTCCTGCACCTAAAGCAGCTTCTGCTGCTGAACCCCAACGTACAGATAAACCATCAGCTAAGAAGTAGGCATCAAATAAGCCGCGCTCAGCAGTTTTGGCTAATTCTATTGCGTAACTTATATTTAAATGATCATGTGGCCGAGATTCAGGATGACGCCAGCCAGCAACATGTTGCGAGGTGGTTGGAATAAAAGCCCCAAGCTTAATTTGACGTTTGCTCATAGAATAACCTGCATATAAGAATAATTTTCTCTATAGCTATTCCAAAATCCATGCCAAATTATTTTTGAATATAATTCAATAACTTATTTTTTTTTGAATGCAGGTTATGCTGTTATACATACAAATCAAGCTTACATCTGTTGCTTATCATTCATCTCAAGAGGGCATATGTTCAGAAGAAAAATAAAAAACTCTTACAAAAGAAAAAACCTGCAAAGCGCAGGTGAGTCGTCGTTACATTGTTGTTATTACAGCCTTAAGTTTATTTAGGCTTGAACTCAATATAAGCAACTAACATGACAATTATGTGACTTGACAGGTAACACTAGGTAAAGATGTAAAGATGTTGTGTAAGTGATGTAAAGTGAATCCGAAGACATCAATACCTTAGCAGGATTTAAATTACAATGACGTAAACTGATACAGCTGTTAGGTTTTGCGCGTTTAAAAACTCGTTACATTAGTAAAGTCTTTAATCCAGTGCTATAGGGAAACACTATGCTAAGACGTCAAAAAAGTCGAACCAAACAACGCCAGCAACAGCAGCATGAAGTACAGCAGGCCCTTGAATTGCAACAACTAGAACAACAGCAGCAACAGCCACAAATGCGTACTAAACTGCCCCAACATCCTCGTGATCAGCAAGATAGCATGCATAAACAACGTTAAGATTCACCAGATTTGACCCAAAGTAAGTTACTTTGGGTTTTTTTATGCCAAAAAAATATTTTTTATCCGCAGTCTAAAGCAGCATCATATGTGAAAAAGGTCATATTTTTATTTGAATTAGATCTTAGTTGACATCATTTGGCCAAGACGATTCTAAAATTTTTCTTAAAGTTGCCACTTGTTCAGCACCTAAATGTTGGGCAAGTTGTTGCTCGATCTGTTGTAACTCACGTTGCGCCACGGCAGACATCTTACGACCTTGAACAGTAAATTGAACTAATTTGACTCGCTTATCTTGAGGATTATCACAAAGCTCTAAAAAACCTGCATTTACTCCCTCTGTCACCAATTGATGTACAGCCTGACGCGACACTTTAAGCTGTCGTGCAAGATCAGACATCGCCACAGGTTCAGGACCTAAATAACTATATAAACGTGCTGTAGACGGTGAGATATAACCATAACCATTTTTTTCCGCGTGTTTCATCAGGGTTTCTTCAATCCATTCAAGCCGGCTACGTAATAAGAAGCGTAGAGATTTCATAATAGTTATTAAGTCTTAAAGTGACGGTTTATTCTATAACAATCTTATTTTTTTCTCCATGCAGTGTTACGACTTTTTGCTAATAGGACAATTGTCAAGCTTGCTTGACAATTGGTTTGGGGTTGGCGAGGAATGCAACTTTTAAAATTTAAGGACAGCAAGATGACAAAAGCACAACATGAATCAGGGCGTAATGCGTTAATGACCATCGTGATCTGTTTCCTCATCGCCTTTATTGAGGGAATTGATTTGCAATCTGCCGGTGTTGCCGCGGCAGGTGTACGTGAACATTTTGGTCTAGATACGCAAAGTTTAGGTTTATTTTTTAGTGCCGCTATTTTAGGTCTGTTACCAGGCGGGCTGATTGGTGGACGTTTAGGCGACCGCATGGGTCGTAAAAAAATCTTAATGATCGCCGTGGCTTTATTTGGCCTATTTTCAATTTTAACCGCATGGGTGACCAGCTTTAATGGCTTGCTTTTTGCGCGTTTTATGACGGGTGTGGGTTTAGGTGCAGCATTGCCCAACCTTGTGGCACTGGCTTCTGAAGCGGTAAGTGAAAAAGCCCGTGGCCGTGCAATCTCACTGATGTACTGCGGTATGCCGATTGGTGGTATTGCAGTGTCATTACTTGCCAGTACTGCGATTGCCACAGATTGGAAAGTGATTTTCTATGTAGGTGGAGTATTACCGCTGTTGGTGCTTCCAATGATGTGGTGGTTCTTACCTGAATCTAAAGCATTTTTGGCAGCCAAGCAAAATAATACCCAGCAAACTGCATTTAGCGAACTTTGGAATCAACATTTTCGTGCACCGACCTTACTGCTATGGGTTGGCTATTTCTTCACCATGATGGTGGTGTATATGCTACTGAATTGGCTGCCATCTCTGTTGATGGATTTAGGCTTCCAAAAACAGCAAGCTACTTTGGTGCAGATGTTCTTCTCGGTGGGTGCATTCATTGGCACGATTGGTCTTGGGATTTTAGTTGACCGTTGGCAAATGAAGAACGTGATTGTGCTGATGTATAGCGGCATTGTACTGGGTTTAATTGCACTCAATACCTTTGAAAGCGTTTACGCAATGTACTTTGCTGGCGCATTGGTGGGTTGTTTCACCATTGGTGGACAAATGGTGCTGTATGCCTTAGGCAGCCAAGTGTATCCAACACAAATGCGTGGCACAGGTGTAGGTACAGCCATGACAGTCGGGCGTTTTGGTGCGATGGCGGGCCCTGCGGTGGCAGGTCAAGTATTGGTGATGGGCAGTGGTGCTACAGGTGTAATTATGGCATCTATTCCGGGCATCATCATTGCAGCACTGCTTATTTTAATTTTACTCAATATGTTGCAAAAACGCGCAGCATAAATTATCAGTCAAGCAAAGAAGGGAATAAACATGAACATACAGCAACAACAGTTTGGTTCAGTGGCTTGCATTGAGTTTGCAACAGATAAATTAAATGTATTATCGCATCCATTGCGTGAAGCACTGTATGCGGCGATCACAAATGCCTTAAACAATGAAAGCGTAAACAGCTTGGTGTTATATGGTGGTGAGAAAGCTTTTAGCGCCGGTGCAGACATTAGTGAGTTTGCCCAAGGCACACACTTAAAATTCCCTTCTTTACATGATTTGGTCAATTTAATTTCAGACGCACCAAAGACCATTGTGGCAGCTGTCGCGGGTCAAACGCTAGGTGGTGGTTTAGAACTGGCTTTAGCATGTCATGTACGTGTGATTGATGCCAAAGCGAAATTGGCGTTGCCTGAAGTGCATTTAGGTTTATTGCCGGGCGCAGCAGGCACACAATTGCTACCTCGTTATATTGGGGTAAGTGCAGCACTCAATGCCATTAGCACAGGTAAAGCGTTGAAATTAGCTGACCTCACGCAGACGCAATTGTTTGTTAGTTTAAGCCAAGGTCAAGTGCAACAAGATGCATTGGCTTGGGCAGAGGCCAATCCGCAGCCTGTAGCACATATTAAACACACTCAAGTGGTAAATGCAGAAGCTGACGTATTGGCAGCAGCACGCGCGAAATTGGGTAGCCAAGGCCCTGCGATTGTGCAAACTGCGATTTTAGATGCCATTCAAGCGGCAACAGAGCATGACTTTGCCCAAGGTTTTGCCAAAGAACAGGCTCTATTCCAAGCCTTAACTGCAACGGATATTTCAAAAAGCTTGCGTCATGCCTTCTTTGCAGAACGTATGGTGAAAAATGTACCCGGTTTAGATAGCACGATGCGTGCTCAACATATTCAAAATGTTGCCGTCATTGGCGCGGGCACCATGGGCAGCGGGATTGCGATTTGCTTCTTAAAAGCAGGCTTTAACGTCACTTTAATTGAAACCCAGCAAGCAGGTTTAGACCGTGGTTTAGGCCTAATTGGCAAATACTTTAGCCAACAAGTTGAAAAAGGTCGTTTAAGCGCAGAAAAAGCCGCAGCCATTCAAAGCCAATTAAAGACCTCTTTAGATTATGCAGAGCTTGCCCATGTTGAATTGGCACTTGAAGCGGTGTTTGAAGATTGGGATGTCAAAACTTCAGTATTACAAAAGATGGATCAATACCTGCCACAAGGTGCGATTTTAGCCAGCAATACATCCACACTTGATTTAAATCAATTGGCGCAAGTGACCAAACGTCCAGAAGCAGTGGTGGGTTTACACTTCTTTAGTCCTGCGCAAGTGATGCCATTACTTGAAGTGGTACGTACGACACATACTGATGATCAAACTTTATTGACGGCTTTGGATTTAGGTAAGCGTTTAGGCAAAGTGGCTGTGGTGGCAGGCGTCTGTGACGGTTTCATTGGTAACCGTATGCTGAATGAATATTTACGTATTGCGGGTTTATTGATTGATGCGGGTGCATCACCGTATCAAATTGACCAAGCTTTAGAAAACTTTGGTATGGCGATGGGGCCATTTCGGATGTGTGACATGGCAGGCAACGATATTGGTTACTTGATTCGTAAACAACAGTTAAAAGCCAATCCAAATAAAAAATTCTCAGGGATTGCGGATTTACTGTGTGAACAACAACGCTTCGGTCAAAAGACCCAAAAAGGTTGGTATGACTACAGCACGGGTAATCGCCGTGGTGAGGTCGATCAGGACGTATTGGCTTTAATTGATGCGTATCGTCAACAACAAGGCATTACGCCACAGCAATTTAGCGATGCTGAAATTGTCGCGCGTTGTATTAGTGCACTGGCTTTAGAAGGTTATCGTTTGCTTGAGGAAGGCATTGCCTTACGTGAATCAGATATTGATGTGGTGTATCTAGCCGGTTATGGCTTCCCACGCTGGCGCGGTGGCCCAATGTTCTTTGTTGGACAAAACCTGAATCAATTTCAACAGCAAGTGAACACATTTGCACAAGATGCAGTGGGCGACGCAAGTTTTTGGCAACTCCCTAATATTTTAAGCCAAAAGCTTAGCGCTTAACTTCAGCACTTTTTATAAAAATTCAAGCTTTACGCCTGTGACAGGAACGGTTACGGGCGACGCTCGAGGGTAAAATCATGAGTACATTACATTTACAACATTGGCCACGTCATTTATCACATGGTTTGTCTTATCCGCAAACAGGTGTCTACGAACATTTAAGTACCAATGCAAAACGTTATCCTCATAAAATTGCAGTCAATTACTATGGCAGCCAAGTGGATTACCACACCTTAAATACCCGTGTGGAACGTTTTGCTGGCTATTTAACTGAAAAATTGGCTGTGCAGCCCGGTGATCGTGTGGTGCTGTGCATGCAAAACAGCGTGGCATTTATGGTGGCTTACTATGCCATCTTACGTTGTGATGCTGTTGTGGTACCTGTCAATCCAATGAACAAAACTTTGGAACTCGAATGGTACATCACTGACACCGAAAGCCGTGTAGCGATTGTGGGTTCAGAAATGCTGGCAGAGTTTAGTCCGCTGCTGGGTGAAACTGTACTCGAGCGTATTATTGCCGCACGTTATGGTGATGATATTTTTGCCGATACCAAATTTGTGATTCCAGAAACGGTAAAAAATGCACCTGCGATTACCGAAAGCCAACAGGTGATTAATTTCCAAACGGCGTTACAACATACAGCGATCACCTATAACGCACAGCGCCAAGGCGAAGACCTTGCGGTGATTTTATATACTTCGGGTACAACAGCACATCCTAAAGGTTGTATGCTCAGCCACCGTGCTTTGGTTGCGCAAATCAGTACGCAGATCAACTGGAGCCCGTGGAATAACACCGCCAAAGTGTTATCGGTGACGCCATTCTTCCATGTCACAGGCATGATTAATGCCATGTGTCTGCCGATATATCTTGGTGCAACCACCTATTTAATGACCCGTTGGGATCGTGTCTGTGCAGCTCAAGTGGTGGATCTACATGGCCTCACCCATTGGTGCTGTATTCCCACTATGGTGGTCGATCTTTTGGCGATGCCAAATGTCAATCAATATAATTTCCGCTCACTCATCTGCGTTTATGGTGGTGGTACAGGGATGCCACATGCCATTGCTCAAGATTTTGAAACCTTAACAGGAATTGAGTTTATTGAAGGTTGGGGTATGACCGAAATGACTGCAGGGGTACATCTTAATCCCTATGGTCGTGGCAAACGTCAATGTTTAGGGGTGCCGTTATTTGAAGTGGATAGCCGGGTAATTGATCCAGACACTGGTTTAGAACTGGGTGTACGTCAAACTGGTGAAATTATCTCACGCAGTCCCTGTATGTTTAGTGGTTATTGGAAAAACCCGCAAGCCACTAAAGATGCCTTAATTGAACATGATGGACATACGTTCTTTAAAACTGGTGACGTCGGTTATTTCGATGAAGAAGGTTACTTCTTTATGGCAGATCGTCTCAAACGCATGATTAATGTCTCTGGCTATAAAGTATGGCCATCTGAAGTGGAAAGCATCTTATATAAAAACCACAACGTATTTGAAAACTGCATTATTCCATGCCACAAAACTGATCGTGGTGAAAGTGTCAAAGCTGTCGTGGTGTTAAAGCCAAATACAAGCATGACAGAACAAGAATTTAAAGATTGGTGCCGCGCCAATATGTCGGCTTATAAAGTGCCGAAATTTGTAGAATTTGTGGATGAACTCCCAAAAACTGCAAGCGGAAAAATCAACTGGCGTTTACTACAAGACAAGGAACTCAGCGCATGAACAGCTACAAAGCCCCTTTAAATGATCTCAGCTTTATCTTTAATCATCTGTTAGATCAAAAACAATTGGCCGAGTTGCCAGGTCTTGAAGATTTAGGTGTAGAACTATATGAATCTGTACTTGAAGAAGCAGGTAAATTTGCCAGCAATGTCCTTGATCCGATTAATGCCAGCGGTGACCGCGAAGGCTTAAAAATTGCTGATGGTGTGGTGACTACACCAAAAGGCTTTAAAGAAGCCTATCAACAATATACCCAAGCCGGTTGGAACAATATTTCACTTGAGCCAGAATTTGGCGGTCAAGGTTTACCCTATATTTTATCGACTGCAGTCAATGAAATTATGATGGGTGCCAATAAATCCTTTGTGATGTGTTCGGGACTCACCATTGGTGCCATTGAAGCGATTAGCCACGCAGCAAGCGATGAACTCAAACACAAATATTTACCAAAACTGGTATCAGGTGAATGGGGCGGTACTATGAACCTGACTGAACCAGGTGCAGGTTCAGATGTGGGTGCGTTAAAAACCAAAGCCATTGAGCAAGCGGATGGCAGCTACCGTATTCATGGTCAAAAAATCTTTATCACCTTTGGTGAGCATGACTTAACTGAGAATATTATTCACTTGGTATTGGCACGTCTTCCAGATGCGCCAGCAGGTGTACGCGGTATTTCACTGTTCTTAGTGCCTAAATTCTTGGTCAATGACGATGGTTCATTGGGCGAGCGCAACGATGTACGCTGCGTATCCATTGAACATAAACTCGGGATTCATGCCAGCCCAACCTGTGTTATGGCCTATGGCGATGACGAAGGAGCTTTAGGTTACCTCGTGGGTGAGAAAAACAAAGGTTTAGCAGCAATGTTCGTAATGATGAACATGGCACGCTTAACCGTGGGTATGGAAGGTGTAGCATTAACGGAACGTTCTTACCAAGCAGCACTTGATTATGCACGTGAACGTGTACAAGGCGCGGACGTGGCGACGGGTCAGCCAGTGGCCATTATTGAACATGCCGATGTGCGTCGTCAGTTACTCAGCATGAAATCTAACGTAGAAGCCATGCGTGCGATTTCATTGTTTATTGCCCAAGCTCAAGATATTAGCTTACGTCATCCAGATGCTGAAGTGCGTGCCTATAACCAAGGCTTAGTTGATTTACTGATTCCTGTATTTAAAGCATGGGCCACTGAAACTGCACTCAAAACCACCACCACAGGTATTCAAGTACACGGCGGTTTAGGCTTTATTGAAGAAACGGGTGTGGCACAATATTTACGTGATGCTGTCATCAGCGTGATTTACGAAGGTACGACAGCCATTCAAGCGGCTGACTTAGTCGGTCGTAAGATTGTCAAAGACCAAGGCAAAAACTTAGGCGTGTTGCTGGGCTTGATGAAAGAAACCTTAGCTGAAGTACAAGCCAAGGCAGAGCTTGCTGATATTGCAACTGAGTTTGGCAACGCAATTGAACTATTAGAAAGCCATAGCCAACTGATTGCACAGCAATTTATGCAATCAACTAAGGATGCATTATCAGTTTCTGTACCGTATTTAATGCTAACCGGTATTGTCGTGGGTGCTTGGCAACATGCCAAGAGCGCAGTCAAAGCCGCTGAATTATTGGCACAGGCCCAAGGCAATGCCAACTTCTTAAAAGCTAAAGTCCAAACTGCACGTTTCTATCACACCATGGTATTAGCTGAAATTTATGGTTTAGCGCACAGCGTTCAACATGCTGGTAGCGTCGTGACTGATTTTAGCAATGACTATTTTATTGACTAAGGAGTGAGAGATGTCTGTTGACTATCAAGCAATCATTAATGATTTAGTCGCGCCTCCAATCCATACCTTTTTGGGTGGAAAGATTGAGCATTTCGATGCTGAGCAGACGTTGATGCGCGTGAGTTATCAATCTCGAGCTGAGTTTGCCAATCCGATGGGTATGTTACAAGGCGGGATGTTAAGCGCAATGCTTGATGATGCGATGGGTTTATTTGCATTTATCGGTCATGACGCTCAGCCTGCTGCCACGGTCAATATGACTGTGAACTTCTTACGTCCTACTCAGCTTAAACAAGTCGATGTAGAGGTGTACTTTGTGCGCCGTGGTCGCAAGATTTCCAATCTTGAAGCGATTGCATGGCAAGACGGTAAACAAGTGGCAAAAGTTGCAGCGGTTTTTACTGTGATCTAATGCAGAGCAGATGTGGTGGTAATCACCGCCACATCTTCAATCCCTGACTTTTTAATTTATTTTATAGCGCATTTGTGGCTATGAAAGGCATATTCTTGTCTTAAGGAAACAGACAATGACTACAAAAATATATGGATGCATATTTTTAGGGTTAATCAGCAGTTCAACATTTGCTGATTTTATTCAAGACAGTCAAGTCACGTTGACTGCACGTAATTTTTATTTAGATCGTAATTTTACCGCCCCAGATGTGACGCAACCTGCGGCCAAAGAGTGGGCACAAGGTTTTATCCTGAATGCCAAGTCTGGTTTTACTGAAGGTCCAGTTGGCCTCGGTCTAGATGTGTATGCTGGTACAGGGATTAAACTGTGGGCTGATCAAGAGCATTCTTTGGGCACGGGTTTATTGCCTGTAAATAGACCCAGCCTAGAACCTACAGACAGCTACGGCGAAATTGGGCTAACGGCGAAGGCTAAAATCAGTGAAACTGAAATCAAAGCAGGAACATTATTTCCTTTAAATCCAGTTTTGGTGGGCTCACCTGCGCGTTTATTACCACAGACTTATCGTGGTATTGCACTTGAATCGAAAGAATTAGACAAAGTCAAAATTGAGGCAGGTTATGTCGATCGAGTGAATCATCGTGACTCGACCAACTACGAAAAAATTCGTCTCTCTGCGGCCAATATGAAGTATACAGGGGTGGAAACTTCAGGTTTACACTATATTGGTGGGTACTACTACTTGCGTCCTGAAACGACGTTTGCTTTGTATCATGCCAATTTACATGAAGTCTATGATCAATACACCTTTTGGGCACGTAATACTTATCAATTGAATGATCAATGGAGTTTATATAATGACTTTCGTTATTTTAGAACCGTTGATTCAGGCGATAGTTTAGCTGGTGAGATTGATAACCATCATGGCAACATGGTCATTGCTTTACATAAGGATCAACATAAGTTTAGTTTAGGTTATATTCATAACTCAGGTGAAACAGGTTTTCCTTATTTAAGTGGCGGCGAAGCCAATACCTATTTGGATGCTTGGTCAACTGACTTCTTAAACCCTAATGAAAAAGCATGGTCAGTACGTTATGATTATGACTTTAAAGATCACATTCCTGGTTTACGTTTAATGACACGTTATACCAAAGGCGATGAGATTGAATTGGTGAATTTGGTGGGTGACGATCGTGAACTTAAAGAGCGTAAGTTTGGTATAGAGCTGTCTTATCAGTTACAAACAACTGCCTTAAAAGGTTTAAATATCCGCGTACGTCACGAGGATTATAAAAATGACTTTGGCCCTAAAGCCACTTTTAAAACCGCCAAAGAACAACGTGTTAATATTGACTACACCTGGAAGTTTAAATAAAACCACGCTTGGCTGAAAAGCACAGACCTGCGACAGAGAAAAAATTTCGGTTTTTTAAGCATGCAGATGACCAATACTGTTTGCTTAAAAAATCACCTAAACTTATGCACTTAAGTGCAGATTAAGGTAATCTAATCTCTCAATTTGTTTATTTAAATAGTGTTATGGCGATCTTACTGAATAAACGTAATACATTCCTAGCGTTGGCTGGTGTGTGTATATTGAGTTTAACGGCTTACCAATATAGTCGTGCACATATCAATCACAAGCGAGTTGAATCGGTAATTTTACATGATCAAAATATTCAAGATGAATATGGTCAAATCGAAGATTATCATATTGAAAATGTTCAGTTCTATTTAGACCACAGTCAAATACAGTCTTATCACTATGATTTATCCATCACAGGAAATAAAAAATCAGGTGAAATTGCATTACACATGCAACAGATCCCAGAACAAGAGGGTTATCGTTATAGCATTCAATCCAATCTGTCCCTATTAAAAAATTAAAAATTTCGCAGCGGAATCCCAAGACCTCAGGTAAGATCAAGACTTAACAGCTAAAATAATGAGGAAAAAATGTATAAAATGATCTTGTTGTTTACTACAGGCTTGGTACTGAGTGCCTGTAGCAGTCATACTCCATCCACGAGTCATCAGGTTGTGGGCATGGCCAACCCTGCTAGTGTTTACTGTCAGCAACAGGGCGGTCAAAGCGTGACGCGTAATACTGCGCAAGGTCAAGTGAGTGATTGTCATTTGCCAGATGGGCGTGTCGTTGAAGAGTGGAGCTTATTGCGCAGTCAAAAAGATCAATGCCAAGCTCAGTATGCTGCCAAATTGGTTGGGCAAAAAAACTTAAGCGAAGATGATATTAAAATCATGACTCAATCGGGTGAAGTACGTATAGTCAAACCTAATCAACCGGTCACTTTGGATTACCGCAGTGAGCGTGTGACAGTGGTCACCGATGATAGCAACACAGTGCTTAAAGCCAGTTGTGGTTAAATCGCCTGTATTTGCTGTTCAATGACGCGAATAAGCTGGGTTAATACAGATTGCATGTGATCATTCCAAGCAAAAGAGCAGTTTAAGCGTAAGCCTTGGCGTTGTTCAGAAAAAACACAAAATAAAGAACTGGGTGCAATAGCAATATTGCGCTCAAGTAATGTTTCATAAATACTCATACTGGCAATGCCAGGCGGCAGTTTAATCCATAGGAAATAGCCACTATGGTAATAATAAATTTCACAGCCTTTAGGTAAGTGCTGCTCCAAAAATTTAAAGAATAGTTTTTTTTGCTTTTCGAGATTTTTACGTAGTTGACGTAAATGCTTTTCATAATGATGTTTGCTAATAAACTCAACCAAAGCGTGTTGTAATAGGCTGTTGGCAGAGATTGTACTCATGAGTTGTAAGTGTTGGATCTTGGCAGAGAAAGCACCTGCATGTACCCAGCCTAGACGAAAACTTGCCCCCAAGGTTTTAGAAAACGAAGAACAGTGTAATACCCAATTGGCATGATCAAAGTACTTCATCGGTAAAGGACGGGTATTAGAAAAATAGAGCTCCTCATAGACATCATCTTCTATTAAATACACTTGATATTCGTCAATCAAGGCAGCAATTTTGGCTTTAATTTCATTACTCACATTAAAGCCAATCGGATTATGGCTGTTGAGCATTAACCAACAGACTTTAATTGGATATTGTTGTAAAATTTGCTCAAAAGCTTGTAAATCAAAGCCATAAATAGGATGTTCGGGCAGCGTAATCACTTTTAAACCCAAACGTTCAGCTGCTTGCCAAGCCCCGTAGAAAATATGTTGCTGTAAAATAATATAGTCGCCAGCATGGGTAATGGCTTGCAGAGCCAAATTTAAGGCATCTAAACAGCCCGAAGTAATCACAATATCGTCGGCATGAGTGGCAACGCCATGCATGTTGTAACGCTGTGCAATCAATTGACGTAATGCCAGCTTACCCGGTGGTAGACTCTCATGAAGGGTATAGCTACTCGGCTCACGTGCCAATTGCGCCATGATTTGAATCAACTTTTTGCTCATCACTAAGCTATCTTCAGGAAAAGCAGATCCTAAAGGAACAATCTCAGCGGATTGTATCGATTTTAAATACTTAAACACTAAGGAGTTGATCGATACATCTTGATGAAGGGCTACACGGGCTGGGGGCACAGCGAGATGCTGTTGTTGCGGGCTAACAAAATAGCCTGACTTCTCCTTGGCATAAATCAGGCCTTGTGCTTCTAAACTTTGATAGGCATTCATGACCGTCATTAAGCTTAAACCGCTATCTGCAGCCTGATCACGCAAGGACGGAAGTTTTTGATGGGCACTAAAAGACTGGTTTTCAATTAAAACTCGAATGTTATGAGCCAGTTGTTCAGCTTTATACATGCCTAATCCACTTTAATTTGACTCAGCAGGCTGAGTGTTGCAGCTTGTTGATTTAAAGACCCATATCGGCATTAATCGCAAACACCACGCCAATACAAAATAAACTACAGTAAATAAAAAACCAAAGCAGCATACGTTTAAAGGCTTTATCTGAAATCGAGCTATCGGCATATTTGGGTGCTGGTTTTGAAGGGCGCTCTTGCATTTTTGATTCTCACATTTAAATCAAAGGAATAACTGTATTATGCAAAAGCGCTTTTTTAAATATTAGATACAGAAAAAAGCAAAAAAACTATAACAGATCACCAGGGAAATGCTTAAAACTGACTGATTTGCTCAGGTTTTGGTACAGAATTTAACCCTTTAAAGCCAAAAGTGTGACGGTTATTTAAGATGAAATCGACACGCTGATTTAACATCTGTTCAGTGATGGGTTGTTTCAGTAAGAAATAATGACTTAACAGTGGACCAATCATTTCATTGAAGACTAAATGGGGATCATAATCTCGAGGCCACTCACCACGTTCAATTGCATGGGTAAAAATCTTTTGCCCGATCTGCATTCTCTCTTGCCAGAGTGCCAATGTCATGTGTTGTAGTTTAGGCTCTAGCTCAGGATTAAATGCTAACATGATCAGAGTTTTACCAATTTGACTTTGTAAGAAATTACAAATTAAACCCAAGCTATGGCGTAAATCTTGGGCAAGATTACCTGTATGAACTGGGACAAGCTGGTTTTGAGCAAATTCACTAATGGCTTCCATCATGAGTGCTTCACGTGTTGCCCAGCGCCGATAAATTGTGGTTTCGTGCACATTAGCACGTGCAGCAATTTGGCTAATATTGAAACCCATATAGCCTTGTTCAATCAGTTCAAATAATGCATGTTTGAGTACATCTTGACGTACTCGTGCACTGCGACCACCGGTGCGTTTTTTAATCATTGTTGTCGACATAATCGGAAATTAAGTATGAAGTATTATGTATTGAAGTGTACAAAATAATCGTCAAGAAATCTAATCTATTAAATGCAAGTCACTTTGCTTTAACTAGCATCAAAGTTACATGACTCTATCTATTTGTATTAGGAATTAGAGTTTTAAAAATAAATTGAAAATCCATTACATAAAATGCTGAAAATTTAATCGAAGTTATACATTACATCGGCATATTTAGCGATATGGTTAATCAGGATGATATTACCAGCATCATGTCTATCTTTTGCTATAAAAACGAAATGAGGAACATCATGAATAAGAAGACCGTGAGCCAGATGGGCGGACAAGATCGCCCGGATCGTCAAAACAGTAATAAAAAGCTAGAACAACTTGATGCCCATCGTCGTGATGCCACCGAGCAGGCTTTAACCACCAATCATGGGGTTAAAATTGCAGATAATCAAAATAGTTTAAAGTCCAGTACTCGTGGCTCGACTTTACTCGAAGACTTTATTTTACGTGAAAAAATCACGCATTTTGACCATGAACGTATCCCTGAACGAATTGTGCATGCACGTGGTGTAGCAGCGCACGGTTTTTTTGAAGCTTATCCGGGCAATGACAAATGGACCAAAGCTGGCTTTTTAACAGACAGCAGCATCCAAACTCCAATTTTTGTACGTTTTTCCACGGTGCAAGGCCCACGTGGTTCGGCAGATACTGTGCGTGATATTCGTGGTTTTGCGATTAAGTTTTATACCGAAGAAGGTAATTTTGATTTAGTGGGAAATAATGCGCCAGTATTTTTCATTCAAGATGGCATTAAATTCCCCGATTTTGTGCATGCAGTAAAACCAGAGCCAGATACAGAGATTCCAACGGGTGCATCCGCACATGACACCTTCTGGGACTTTGTGTCTTTAGTGCCTGAATCCGCGCATGCTGTCATGTGGGCCATGTCAGATCGTGCCATTCCACGTAACTTACGTTCCATTCAAGGCTTTGGGGTACATACTTTCCGCTTGATTAATGCCAAAGGTGAAGCAGTATTTGTGAAATTCCATTGGACACCAAAGCAAGGTTTGGCTCAGCTAGTTTGGGATGAGGCACAAAAATTAGCAGGTAAAGACCCCGATTTCCATCGCCGTGATTTGTATGAAGCGATTGAGAAGGGCTTTTATCCGGAATGGGAGTTGGGCGTACAGATTGTGCCAGAACAAGATGAGATGAAATATGACTTTGATCTGCTTGATCCGACCAAAATCATTCCTGAAGAACTTGTGCCTGTCACTCCAATTGGTAAGTTTGTCCTGAATCGCAATGTTGATAATTTCTTTGCTGAAACTGAGCAAGTTGCCTTCTGTCCAGGGCATATTGTCCCTGGAATTGACTTTACCAATGATCCCTTATTACAAGCACGTTTATTTTCCTATACCGATACTCAATTAAGCCGTCTGGGTGGCCCGAACTTCCATCAAATTCCGATCAATAAAGCGGTATGTCCATTCCATAATAATCAACGTGATGCCTTACATCAGCATCATGTGCATAAAGGCCAAGCTGCCTATCAGCCCAATTCAATTGATGGCAATTGGCCAGTTGAAACCCCACCTGCTGCCAGCCAAGGTGGTTTTGAGAGCTATCAAGAACGTATTGATGGCCGCAAGATTCGTGAACGTAGTCCATCGTTTGCTGACCACTTTACTCAGGCACGTTTGTATTATCAAAGCTTAGCAGCGCACGAGCAAAAGCATGTGGTAGATGCTTATGTCTTTGAGTTGGGTAAAGTCGAACGTTTACATATTCGTGAGCGTGAGGTACAAGAGGTGTTAGCGAATATTGATATTGACCTAGCCCGTCAAGTGGCAGAGCAATTGGGTATTGCCTTAAAAGCGGATGCCAAAGCGCAAAGTCAAACGATTGATAAAACCTCGGCCAAACTTTCGATGCAGGCCTTTATTCCTGACGATATCAAAGCACGCAAAATTGCGGTCTTGGTGCATGATGGTGCCAATGCAGCGCAAGTTAAAGCCATTCAGGATTGGGCTAAAGCTGAAAATGCGGTCGCAGAAGTGTTGACTCCCACACCTGCTCCAGTCAAAGATCATAAAGGCAAGGAAATTGCTTCAGATGGTATGCAAAAAGGTGAACCTTCAATTGCTTATGATGCAGTCGTGATTGTCGATGGCGATAATTTAGATGCGGTGAAGAAAGATGGTGTCGCTAAACATTATCTGCTAGAAACCTACAAGCATTTAAAACCGATTGTATTTTTAGGTGATAAAGCAGAGTTGATAGGCTTACTGGGCTTAGAAGAAGATGCTGGTCTATTTAAGGCAGATGACTTTAAAACGATTGCTGATGATTTTAAAGAGAGCATTCGTCAGCATCGGATTTGGGCACGTGAGCCAGCTGCTGAAGGTATTCCTGCTTAAATCTTGACAAAGAAAAAGCCCACGATGGTGGGCTTTTTTCGTTATACTGCAATTTGTATTAAATGATTTAGAAAATCTAGCATGCATAAAGATATCATTGAAGAACAGAAATTGGTGTGTGAACAATATGGCTCTGCCTATCGTGCGGTAAATGACCAAGATGTGATTGCCATTGCAGTCAAATCCTTAACTGAAGAGAGCATTGTTGGGATTCGCAATTTGCCTGACAGTGATGGTATAGCATGGTTTATCTATGGCGGTGAACTAGATGATGCAGATGACTTTTTTCAAACCATGAGTGTGAAAGAGTTAGAAGAGGTATTTCCTGAAGCACTACCATTTTTAGCACTCGATACGGGCTATCGTTTTTTAATTGATCATGACGAATATGAAGATGTATGGCGTGAAGGCGAGTTAGATCTCTAAACTCCAAGCTTACAAAGCCCACGATAGTGGGCTTCATTTTAAGGCGCTTGTACAGTGATTAAAGCGAGGCTAATGCGATCAATATGTTGATATTGGCTTTGTTCTAATTCCTCACCAAATACATCGGGATCAATTTCTTGATACTGCCACTCATAGGTTGGATAATCTTGCATAAAAATTTTAATCGCGGTGTAAAGCAAATTGTTGTCTTGGGAAATTGCTGCACCGCTATATAAAAATAAATGCCCTTGTGGGCTTAACTGATGTATTGCCTGTTGCAAAATAGCAAAGGCCATTTCTGCGCCATCTAATTGTCCACCATGTCGATATTGACGTTGCTCGTCATCGACCAAATACGGTGGATTGGCAAAAATAAAATCAAACTTTTGATCAATATCTTGCAACACATCACTTTGCGCTAAGACCAAATTCACCTTGGCAGCCTTGGCATTGACTGCGCTAAAGCTTAAAGCCTGTGGATTGATATCAATACCAGTCATGTGCTTAATTTTAAACGTAAGCATCCGCTGAACCCCATACCTATTTTTTAATTTTGGTCGGGTTGCCACCGGTGTGGCAGTAATTCTTCAATTTGGGTCACTTTGTGTGTCGGTAGCCTTTTCAGCACATCACTTAAATAGGCATACGGATCCAAGCCATTGAGCTTTGCTGACTGGATTAAAGTCATGATATTGGCAGCTCGTTGGCCACTGCGCAGCGAGCCAGCAAACAGCCAGTTCTTGCGTCCTAAGGCCCAAGGTCGCATCTGATTCTCTACCCAATTATTGCAAATCGGTAGATTGCCATCATCCAGATAGCGGCTTAAAGCTGGCCAACGCTTCAGCGTGTAATTGATGGCCTTGGCGGTGGGAGAACTCGATGGCACCGTCAGTTGATGTTGGTTGAGCCATTCATACAGTTGTTGCATCACCGGTTGACTATGCTGTTGTCGGTATTCGCGGCGCTGTTCTGCTGTACCATCGGTCTTTTTTCTGAGTTCTGCTTCTATGGCATACAGTTTCTGAATCAGCACTAATGCCTGTTCAGCGACCTGACTTTTTTTGGTCACATGCAGTTCATGGAATTTACGACGCGCATGCGCCATACAGCCCACCTCAACGACCTGGCCTGATTTAAAGCGTGCTTTATAACCACTGTAATCATCACAAACCAGATGACCCTGCCAGTTTTTCAGGAACGCTTCAGCATGCTGACCTGAACGACTATCCTGAAAGTCATAGATCACGGCTTGAACCGGATTGTACTGTGTGGTGGCATAGGCCCAGACATAACCTTTCTTCGGTTTTTTCTCATCATCACCCATCCGCATGATGGTGACTGGTGTTTCATCTGCATGCAGCACCCGCTGTTGCAGCACCACCTGTTTTAAGGCATTGGCCAGAGGTTCCAGTTCTACACCGCAGCGACCTATCCAGTCAGATAAAGTGGATCTGGACAGATCAATGCCAGCCCGCTGATAGATCAGGCGCTGACGGTACAGCGGTAAATGATCGGCATACTTCGATACCAGCACATGGCTGAGCAGTTCAGGACTGGCAATACCTTTATCAATCACATAGGCGGGCATCGCTTGCTGAGTCAGGGTATCACACTGATCACAGACCCATTTGCCACGGACATGCTGTTCCTTGTAGAACTGTGCCGGTCTGAAATGCAGTTTTTCACTGATATCTTCGCCGATACGACGTAACTGGCAGCCACAACTGCATTGGGTTGATGCAGGTTCATGCTCAATACGGATGGTGTGTAGATGATCTGGCAGCAGTCGACGTTTAGGTTTGTTGACTGTGGCTTTCTGTGTCGCTGCATCGGTTTTATCTGCATTTAATCGTTCTAATTCCAGATCAACGGCTGCGATATCTTCTTCGACCGCTTCGTCCCATAGATGGATTTGTTTTGCGGTGAGATGTTCGTTTTTACTGCCGAATTTATGCTTTTTAAACAGCGCCAGTTCATGCTCGTATTTTTGATTGAGAATAGAAAGATGCTGAACTTTGGCATCCAATTGCTGGTTTGATTTTTCTAATTCTTGATTTGATTGTGCCAGAGACTGATGCTGCATTGCCAACTGCTGGGTAAATTCCAGCAGTTGTTCATGGGTCAGTTGGCTTAAGTCAGGCAGCGTATTCATGATCGCAGTATGCCTGAGGTCATGACGCAGAGGAAATAGAACGTTTGGAGAATAGCAGAATAACCGAGCTTGGTTTAGAGCATTGTGACCACTTGCTGTCGTCCAATGCGCTGCCAGGGCAAACCCTGGATTAATGCCTGTAACTGTTCCGGGTTGAGGGCCACGGTTTCACCTTGGTGAACTTGAGCCCAGTGGAATTTTCCCTGTTCCAGCCGCCTGGCACACAGCCAGATGCCCAGTCCATCATGTACCAGCACTTTCATACGATGGCCACGTTTATTACAGAACAGGTAAGCACAATGCGGTTTAATGTAGCCAAAGGCTCTCACCACCTGAGCCATGACAGTATCCATCCCTGCTCGCATATCCAGAGGTTGGGTAGAAAGCCAGATTTCATCAATGCGGATCATGTTGCCAGTGCCTTGAGTAATTCTGCTAAAGCAGATATTTCTGATACTTGCCATTTCAAGCCAATTTCTGCTTTTGAGTGGGGTAAAGTAATTTGAACCTTTAACATGTCAGTAGGAGTAGGATCTAATGGTGCAGAGCAAGATAAGGCAATAAATGCAGGTTTATTCGGTAGTGGTGAGCGATCACTCCCTGGCTTAGCATCAATTAAGCGAATCCATTTGGATACAAGATTTGTATTCAATCCATGTTGCAAAGCGACCGAAGCAATTGAAACGTCCGGTGCTTTACAAGCCTGAACGATCTGCTGTTTAAATTCAGCACTGTATGTTCTTCGTTTTTTCGCAAGAGATGCGATGGATGTCTGGTGATTTGTAGTCATAAATTTTAGTCCCCACTTGTTTTTAAGTGGGGACTAAATTAAGGCTTATAGGATGAATTCATAAGGTGTGTTCAGCGGACGCTTAC
>NZ_JCAKMW010000035.1:0-21035 GCF_059515805.1 Acinetobacter sp. CY05
AAACATTGATGTTACATAATTAAATTTAAAAATATTGTAGCCAAAGGATGTGGTCTAGCTATAAAACCCTGCAAATACGTGCAGTACAACTCACCACAAATGATGTCAGCGACTCACAAGTACTCGAAGATTTACTTGCTCAAATTCCCTTGGATGAAAAAATTGATTCTGTTTATACAGATGGTGCTTATGACACAAAGCATTGCCGAGAAGTCATTTTAGATCGAGATGCATATGCGATCATTCCACCTAGGAAGAATGCAAAGCCTTGGAAAGATCAACAAGCGAGGTCTCTAGAGCGGAACGAATTATTAAAGACAGTCAAACGGCTAGGTAGGTCCCTTTGGAAAAAGTGGTCTGATTATCACCGTCGAAGTTTGGTGGAAACCAAAATGCATTGTATTAAATTATTAGGCGATAAATTAACAGCAAGGAGCTTTCCGAGTCAGCTAAATGAGATCCACGCACGCGTAGCGGTTTTGAATAAATTCACAGAATTAGGTCGCCCGCATACCCAAGTTGTCTCTTAAATTTGGATTACTTAGAGGAGTTCAGCCTTTCAAACCTTTATGCAACAAAGCCATACCAAACTGCGATAAAGATAATTTCAGATAAGCATAGAACACCTGATCGCTGTCTAGCTTTAGGATTTTCTTGTTTTAGATACTGCCAATAGACCGCTTCATTTTTTTGAAAAAAATCATCAATCGTGCAGAATAAAGTTGTAAACTCGAACATAAGATGGCTGGTTAATAAAAGTTTGTGGTAACTCTCTTATCAACTCAGTCATCTTTTTTTCAACTGAATTTCTTATCCATGATTCGGGTTAAATACTATTAATAATCGTAGAATATTAAAAGCATATTAAATATTTTACGCTATTAAAGAGTATATTTTTGATTCAATTGAATTTTGTTTAAAATTTAATTAATCATAAGCGCTCTGGTCTTGTATAAGTACAGAAATAATTTAGGGATAACTCTTGATCTTGTGTCAAGACCATATATGATTACAGCTCAAGCAAGATGCTTCTTTTAAGTAAAATTTTGCGCTAAAAATCTACAAAATTAATGATTTATATAGGACTTCGGGTGAAACTTTACCAATCTTTATTTCTACTCACTTTCGGTGTAGCCGTAACGGGTTGCGCAGTTACCTCCGGTCTGCAAACATATGATTTACCAAAGGAAGGTGTATACCAAACTGAACTTGGTTCTCAGGTCAATGTAGTCAAAATCACCCCTGAATCATTACCTGCGGTGCAGCCTGCAAAAATCAACATTCGCCAAGATTACGCGCATTTATTTAATAATACTCATAAAAATTATCGCCTTAGTAGCGGTGATATCTTATCAATTTACTTATGGGCTTATCCTGAGATTACTCCTCCAACTACAACCGCTATTTCTAACCAACAAAGTGCACAAGCAACTGGTTATCAAATTGATTCACAAGGTTATATTCAATTTCCAATTATTGGACGTTATAAAGCTGCCGGTAAAACTATTCAACAAGTTAACCAAGAATTACGCAGTCAATTAGCCCGTTATTTAAAAACCCCTGATGTGATTGCTCGGGTCTTATCTTATGAAGGACAACGTTACTCTGTACAAGGTAATGTGATGAAAGGCGGTCAGTTTTATTTAAATGACCAACCCACTAGTGTTTATACTGCATTAGGTTTAGCAGGTGGTGTAAATACTCAGCTTGGAGATAACACTTCAATTACCTTAGTCCGTCAGGGTCAAAGTTATCACTTAAATAGTATTGAGCTAGAACGTGCTGGTTTATCTTTGCATAAACTGCTGATTCAACCTAATGACACCTTGTATGTTAATTCACGCGAAAACCAAAAAGTTTATGTGATGGGTGAGGCCGGTAAAAATCAGTCTCTCGCCATGCGTGATCAAGGCATGAGTTTAGGTGACGTGTTAGGTGAGAGCGAAGGACTGAATCCACTGTCTGGCAGCCGTAGTAAGATTTACGTGGTGCGTAGCCATCCAAGTGACGGCAGCACTGAGGTTTATCATATTGATTTAACAAGCATTGGTGATTTTGGTTTAGCCAATCAGTTTAAAATGCGTGCCAATGATATTGTCTATATTGATGTATCAGGTTTAGCACGTTGGCAGCGTGTTGTGAACCAAATTATTCCATTCTCAAACGCCTTATATAATCTTGATCGTTTAGGCCAGTAATGAACTTTCAACATATTTTAGTGGTTTGCGTGGGTAATATCTGTCGCAGCCCCATGGCTGAATATTTACTTAAACAAGAGTTTCCGACGCTCCAGATTCATTCTGCGGGTATTCAAGGTTTAAGCGGTCACCCTGCCGATGACAAAGCTTTGCTGTGTATGCAACGCTTAAATATTGATATGCAAGGCCATATTGCCAAAAAATTAACTGGCGACATGCTTAAACAAGCCGATCTTGTTTTAGTGATGAGTCAAAATCAACAAAAACATATTGAGCATACGTGGCCTTTTGCTAAGGGCAAAACCTTTCGTTTGGGGCACTGGCAACAATGTGATGTTGCCGATCCATATCAACATGACCAAGCCATGTTTGATCAAACCTGTCAGCTAATACAACGTTGTATTGCTGATTGGAAAAACTATATTTAACTTTTGATAATTTACGATTATGAGCCAAAGCGACAAAACGGAAGATACGATTGATTTAAAAGAGCTATTCTTTTCTTTAATAGCCCAGTGGAAATTAATCGCCCTATGCACGATCTTAAGTTTAGTATGTGCCCTACTATATTTACGTACTACACCTGATACTTACGCGGTCAATGCCTTAGTTCAAGTTGAAGAAAGTAAAGGGGCTTCAGCGGCTTTATTGGGTGATCTGTCCGATATGGTCGATCAAAAGCAGCCAGCACAAGCTGAAATCGAAATCTTAAAATCGCGTTTAGTATTAGGCTCTGTGATTCAAGATCTAAATCTTGATTTAAATATCCAAGGTTTACAAAATGGCTTTATTGATCGTTTAACTAGAGAACATCTGTATAAAACCGAACATCATAAAGATGCGGTCATCTTTCGTGATAATGAGAAAAGCTTTAATGTGCGTGAATTTAAGGTTCCAGCACATTTTGTCGACCAGAGCTTAATTTTAAATATTGATGGGCAAAATTTTAGTTTAAGTGACAGCAGCACTCAGCAGATCTTAATTAGCGGTAAGCTGAATCAAAATAATCAAATTAGCTCTGAATATGGCTTATGGAATATTGCCATTTATAGCAAAGACCCAATTAGCGATAGCTATCAGATTAGAAAATTATCCTTACCTGCTGCTATGGAGCGCTTAACAGCCAATTACTCTGTGGCTGAAAAAGGCAAACTCACTGGTATTTTAGGCTTAAATTATCAAGGTCAAGATAAAGCACAAATCACTCGTATTTTAAACGAGATTTTAGCAGCCTACAGCAAACAAAATATTGAACGCCGTTCGGCAGAAACTGCGCAGACTTTAAGTTTCTTAGATGAACAACTGCCAGAGCTAAAAGAAAAATTGGATTCAGCAGAGCGTGAATTCAACACCTTCCGTGAACAGTCAAATACTGTGGATGTGACCAAAGAGTCTGAGTTGTATTTAAGTCAAAGCGTGGCTTTAGAGCAACAAAAGGCCCAACTACAACAACGCCAAGCTGAGCTCTCTGCTAAATACACCAATGAACATCCAGCGATGCAAGAAATTAATGCACAGCTGAGTGTTGTAACCAAACGCATCAGTGATTTAGAAGCGACGCTTAAACAACTGCCAGATTTACAACGTCGTTACCTACAACTGTATCGTGAAGTTGAAGTGAGCCAACAACTGTATACAGGTCTATTGAACTCATACCAACAATTACGGATTGCCAAAGCGGGCGAGATTGGTAATGTGCGCATTATTGACCAAGCAGTCGCACCGATTAAGCCAATTGCACCAAAGAAACTGCAAATCTTAATTTTAAGCTTATTCTTAGGTGGCTTCTTAGGGACTTTACTCGCGCTATTACGCAATATGTTACGTTCTGGTATTAAAAACTCAGGTCAAATTGAAACTGAGTTGGATTTACCTGTTTATGCAACAGTACCGCGTTCTAGTATCCAAGAAGGTCACTTTAAATTACTCAAGAAGAAGAAGTTCTTACCTATTTTAGCCATTAAAAATAGTGATGACTTAGCGGTTGAAAGCTTACGCAGTATGCGTACCGCGATTCACTTTGCGCTAGGCAATGCCAAAAATAATATTATTATGATCTCAGGTCCGGCACCTGAAGTGGGTAAATCGTTTATTTCGGTTAACTTAGCCACGATTTTGGCACAAAGTGGTAAATGTGTATTGTTAATTGATGGCGATATGCGCCGTGGTTATTTACACCAATACTTTAAAGATTCAAATAACAATCTTGGCCTATCAAGCTACTTAAATGGACAAGAGCTAGCAACTGAAAAATTGATTCAAAAATCAGAGGTTGTGAATCTTGATTTCATGGCACGTGGCAAGAGCCCAAGTAATCCTTCTGAATTATTAGGTTCAGAGCAATTTGTGCGCTTGATGGAAGAGCTTTCATCACAATATGATCACGTCATTATTGATACACCGCCTGTACTTGCAGTGACAGATAGCTTAATTATTTCACAATATACCGGTGTCAATTTGGTCATTGCACGCTATGCGAAGACACAAATGAAAGAGCTTGAGTTAACTGTCAATCGCTTTGAACAAATGGGCGTGAAAGTTAACGGTATTCTCTTAAATGATGTGCAACGCGAAGTGGGTGCAAGTTATGGCTATAACTATGCCTATAGCTATAAATCTAAAACAGATGCTGATTAATCTTGAGGCATAAAAAAACCCGCAGCTTGCGGGTTTTTTTAATTTAATCTTTTAGATTTTAATCTCGTTAAAACCTAATACATCTTTCATATCGTATTTTTTAGCATCACGACCGACCACCCAAGCCGCTGCACGTACTGCACCTGCAGCAAAGTTCATACGATTCGTCGCTTTATGGGTGATTTCTACACGCTCACCTTCACCAATAAACATGGCAGTATGCTCACCAACAATATCACCACCACGAATGGTTTGGAAACCAATGCTTTGACGTTCACGTGGACCAGTATGCCCTTCACGATGATAAACCGCATCTTGCTTTAAATCACGACCTAAAGCATCAGCAATCGCTTCACCCATCATCAGTGCTGTCCCCGATGGTGCATCCACTTTATGGCGGTGATGGGCTTCAATCACTTCAATATCTACTGTATCGCCAAAGACTTTAGATGCCAGCTCTAACAGTTTAATTGATACGTTAACGCCAACTGAGTAATTAGCTGCATAAACCACTGGGGTTTGGCTTGCGGATTCATCTAAATACGCTTTTTGCTCATCGTTCATACCTGTCGTGCCAATGACGATTGCAACACCATGTTCACGGCAAATTTTAAGATGATTTACCGTGGCAGCAGGTGCAGTAAAGTCAATCACCACATCACAATCCTGAACTACATCAGCTAAATTGCCAACAACTTTCACCCCTAAAGTACCCACACCGGCAAGCTCACCTGCATCTGCACCGAGTAAACTACTTTCAGGACGTTCAACCGCCGCAGCCAATTGGTAGCCTGCTTCTTGCACAGCTTGAATTAAAATACGGCCCATACGACCGCCGGCACCCAAGATCCCAATACGTGGAGTTGCTGACATCACATTTTCCTAATGTTGCGTTTTAATGCGCTTTACTATAGCAAAACTCTTGCCCAAAACTCACAAAAATTAGGCTATTTTTGCCATAAAAAAAGGCATCCGTAGATGCCTTTTTTTAAGAATTTTTAATCAAATAATCGATCAAAGAATGATTTTTTCTTTGGTGATGATTTACTACCTTCTTCGCCTTCAAAGGTTGCTTGCAACTCTTTGAGTAAATCACGTTGACGTGAGGTTAAGTTCACTGGCGTTTCGACCACGATACGGCACAGCAAATCACCTTGCATGTTGTGACGCACTGGTTTTACCCCCTTACCACGTAAGCGGAACAACTTGCCGGTTTGCGTACCCTCAGGAACCTTTAAGCTTACGCGACCCTCAAGAGTTGGAATTTCAATCTCTTTACCTAATGCAGCATCTGCAATTGAAACGGGTACATCCATGTAAAGATCAGCGCCATCACGTTGGAAGATTTCATGCTCACGCACTTGAACTTCTACGTATAAATCACCTGATTGACCATCACGAATCGCTTCGCCTTTACCACTTAAGCGTACGCGATCACCGTTATCTACACCGGCTGGAATCGTTACTTCTAAAGTTTGCTGACGATCGGCGACACCTGAACCATGACATGATTTACATGGGTTCTTAATGATTTTACCTTGGCCACGACAGGTGCTACAGGTTTGCTGTACCGCAAAGAAACCTTGCTGCATACGCACTTGACCTGAACCATGACAAGTCTTACATGTCTCAACATCATTTGGAGATTGTGAACCTTTACCACCACATGGCTCACATGGTGCCGGCGCTGTAAAGGTAATGGTTTTTTTCACACCTTTTACAGCTTCTTCAAGAGTTAACTCCATGACATAACGTAAGTCTGAGCCACGGCGTTGACGCTGCTGTTGACGGCCACCGCCCCCAAATGCACCACCAAAGATGTCACCAAATTGACTAAAGATGTCTTCGGCGCTAAAGCCACCACCGAAGCCGCCGCCACCACCCATACCGCCTTCAAATGCTTGATGGCCCATACGGTCGTACATGCTACGTTTTTCGGTATCTGACAAAACTTCATAAGCTTCAGAAGCTTCTTTGAACTTCTCTTCGGCTTCTGGATTGTCCGGATTACGGTCAGGGTGATACTTCATCGCCAACTTACGGTAGGCTTTTTTAATTTCATCATCACTAGCGGTTTTAGCAACACCTAAAACCTCATAATAATCACGTTTAGCCATGGCAGGCGATGCTCCTCACGGAATAATTAAAATACTGAACTGTGGTCTGAAATTGGGGTAGAGCTTGTCTTTTACAAGGGCTGCAGTACAAAAAATTTAAACCGATCAAAAAACAGGCTTATTTTTCATAAAACGTGCAATGCCTTTGAGCCAAGCATTCAGCAAATATAAAAATGCAATCAACGCAAATACTACACCAATCACGGTACAAGCAGTGACCCAAAGATAGCTATCCCAATAAAAGAAGTTTAAAGGAATAAACCAAAGAGAGGCGAATACTGCCAAAATTAAATACAACAAGGTGCTACGCATTACCCAAAGGGCTTGCGCATTGAGCCATACTTCGGTACTTGCTGCTTGAGTGACATTACGCGCTAAATAATAAGCTACCAAGCCTGTAATAACGCTAAATAATGCTAAAAACATGAGTACATAAGCCATCGCAATCATACGACGTTGCTTTGTTAAATCGTCTTGAGCCATTTAGATGAACCTCAGAAAACGGCATCTTGTTGTTATCGATGTCGCCTATTTGCCGATGGGCGGATGAGTTGCAAGAATCAGCGGCTACTATATTGAAATTTTCCTCATTTCGCACCTGATTATTCATAAAAATCGCAACAAAATCAGCGTGTCAATTTAACGTTCATATCCATTGAATCTGCGTTAAATTATAGAGCAATGTGAGTGGTCAGACCCATTTATTTTTCTAGCTGTGCTATATATTGCCTGATATATACCCAACATGGGGCATATATGCACAAGGGTAATACTCAAAAGGTATTTTAGCCTACAAAATGTTGAAGAAATAAACAAAGCTTTATCGACTTTTGTAGGGGCAAGGCTTTTTCGACAACCGAATAAAGTTATAGTCATGACAATAAGAAAGGGAGAACACCACCATGGTTCAACAAATTGCAGCTCCTCTGCGCGAAGATGTACGCCTACTTGGGAATTTGCTAGGTGAAACTTTAAAAGAACATGCAGGGCAAGATTTGTTTAATCAGGTTGAGCAGATTCGTGCACTATCTAAAGGGGCACGAGATGGTCAAGTTGAAGCAGAAAAACAACTCGAACAACTATTATCTAGTTTAGAAGACCATGAGATTTTACCGCTCACGCGTGCTTTTACCCATTTCTTAAACTTTGCCAATATTGCTGAGCAATATCATGTGGTACGCAGCCGTCGTCAAAGCGAATTTGATGTCGATGCACCCTCACCAAATCCACTCGACCATTTATTTGCTAAATTTAAAGAAAAGCAAATTTCAAGCGACACTTTATTTAAACAAATCTGTGAGTTAAATATTGAATTGGTACTGACCGCGCATCCAACCGAAGTCAGCCGCCGTACCTTAATTCAAAAATATGATGGCATTAATGATTGCCTGACTAAGTTTGACCAACAAAAACTCACCCCGCGTGAACGTGAAGCGACCCTCACCGAACTTAAGCAATTGGTCTGTTCTGCTTGGCAAACTGATGAAATCCGTCAACATCGTCCAACACCTGTGGATGAGGCTAAATGGGGATTTACCACCATTGAACAAACGCTTTGGAATGCAGTACCTAAATTTATTCGTGAACTCGATCAAATGGTGCTTGAGCATTGTGGCCAAACCTTACCACTTAATGTAGCGCCGGTGCGTTTTGCCTCTTGGATGGGCGGTGACCGTGATGGCAACCCCAATGTCACGCATAAGATTACTCAAGAAGTGCTCTGGTTATCGCGTTGGAAAGCCGCAGATTTATATTTACGCGATATTGAAGCACTACGTTGGGAGCTATCTTTACAAGAATCGAGCGAAGAGCTACGCCAATCTTTAGGACATGCCCATCCAGAACCGTATCGTGAAGCTTTACGTGATATTCGTGATCGTTTAAAAGCAACACGCAATTGGTTAGCACAAAAATTACAAGGCAATGAGGTGGTGGATGATCCACGTGTAATTACCAGTAAAGACGAGATTCTCGCGCCTTTACTGCTCTGTCATCGCTCACTTATGCAGTGTAATTTGGCAGAGATCGCCAATGCGCAATTGTTGGATTTTATCCACCGCGTTAATTGCTTTGGTATTGAATTACTTAAACTCGATATTCGCCAAGAATCTGGTCGTCATCGTCAGGCGATTTCTGCCATTACTGAGTATTTAGGCTTAGGAAATTTTGAAACTTGGACGGAGCAAGCGCGTCAAAACTTCTTGTTGCAAGAATTACAAAGTAAACGTCCATTGCTGCCTAAACATTTAAATGAGCCGGCACAAAGCTTAATTGAGCATCCTGATGTACAAGAAGTATTTGCCACCATGCGTACATTGGCTGAGCAGCCAAGCGAGTCTTTAGGCGCTTATATTATTTCTATGGCCGAATATCCAAGTGATGTTTTAGCGGTGTTGTTATTGCAAAAAGAGGCAGGGATTCAAAAAGCCTTACGTGTCGTACCGTTGTTTGAAACCTTAAAAGATCTAGATGGTGCAGCCAGCACCATGAATACCCTATTTAATATGCACTGGTATAAACAGCATATTCAGGCCAAACATGAAGTGATGATTGGCTACTCAGATTCAGCTAAAGATGCTGGCTTTATGTCTGCCAACTGGGCACAGTACCGTGCACAAGAAGAACTGACTGCAGTGGCGCAAAGTCACGGCGTACAGCTCACCTTGTTCCACGGTCGCGGTGGTTCCATTAGTCGTGGCGGTGCACCGACCCAGCAAGCTTTATTCTCACAACCACCGGGTTCTATTTCAGGTGCTATTCGTGTCACCGAACAAGGCGAGATGATTCGCTTTAAGTTTGGCTTAGAAGGCATTGCATTACAAAACCTTGAGGTTTATACCGCGGCAACTTTAGAAGCGACCCTGTTGCCACCACCAGTGCCTAAAGCCGAATGGCGTGAGCTGATGCATAAAATGACCGATTTATCGGTACAGGTATATCGTCAAACGGTACGAGACAATCCGCATTTCGTCAAATATTTGCGTACCGTGACGCCAGAACTTGAACTACAAATGCTGCCGCTTGGTTCACGTCCAGCTAAACGTAAAGTCAGTGGTGGTATTGAATCTTTACGCGCTATTCCTTGGGTATTTGCTTGGACGCAAATTCGCTTAATGTTACCCGCCTGGCTAGGAACAGGTGCTGCGATTAACCAAGTCACCGAACAAGGTCAAAAAGCCCTGCTTGATGAAATGCTAGAACAATGGCCATATTTCCAAACTTTAATTGATATGCTAGAAATGGTGTTATCTAAAGCCGATGGCAATATTGCACTGTATTATGAATCGCACTTAACTGAGGATGAACACCTCAAAGTTTTAGGTGAAGAGTTACGTCAACGCTTACGTGATGCTGTAGAAAGCTTACTGAGTCTTAAAGGTGAATCTAAACTGTTAAGCAGCAATGATGTATTAGATCAATCTATGAAAGTGCGTAAGCCTTACATCTTGCCACTGCATTTATTGCAAGCAGAACTCATGAAGCGTCGCCGTGATTATTTAGCCAAAAACCAAGCTGAACATACCCCAGTGGATCATGCTTTAATGGTCAGTATTGCAGGTATTGCAGCCGGTTTACGCAACACCGGTTAATAAGACTAGGTCAGCTCTTTTAAGCACATCTGAAAGATGTGCTTTTTTTTGCTTAATAAAGCAACAAACCCATCTTTTTTTTATAGGAATGATTAAAGAAGATTATAAGTATGACTGATATAGCAAAACTAAATTAATGTACTGATTTTGGGGTATTTTTAATTTTCATACTTTTACCGAGCGGTAAAAATACAATAAAAGTCATAGTATTAGTTTTACTCATAGCTCTAGAAAGTTATGAAAATAAGCGTATGATGTGTCCAATTTATCTATTGAGTGTACATTTTATGACCAATTGGTTCCCTAAATGGCGTCCGTTTACGGATGATATCGATGCACGCCCAGTTGGTACTACAGAATATCTCCCTCCTGCACAAAGTATCATGCTTGGCGTGCAGCATGCTTTTGCTATGTTTGGCGCCACTGTACTTGCGCCATTACTGATGGGCTTTGATCCAAATCTTGCAATTTTAATGTCAGGTATTTGCACCTTACTGTTTTTTTGCCTGACCGGTGGTCGTATCCCAAGCTATCTTGGCTCAAGCTTTGCATTTATTGGCGTGGTGATTGCTGCAACGGGTTTCTCAGGTGCTGGGGGAATAAATAGCAATATTGGTCTGGCTGCGGGCGGTATTATTACCTGCGGTATCCTTTATATGTTGTGTGGCTTTTTAGTCATGGCAACCGGTACTCGATGGATTGAAAAATTAATGCCACCTGTCGTCACAGGTTCGGTGGTGATGATTATTGGCTTACATTTAGCGCCTGCAACGGTCAAAAATGTCGCTGGTGATCAATTTAATATGTGGATGTCTTTGGTGACCATTCTTTGTATGGGCATCATTGCGGTATTCACTAAAGGAATGTTGCAACGTTTGTTGTTACTTGTTGGCTTAAGCCTCTCTTATGTGGTGTATTTTATTACCACCAATGTTATGGGTTATGGCACGCCAATTAATTTTCTCCCTGTACAAGAAGCAGCATGGTTTGGTGTACCAACCTTCCACTCACCTGAATTTAGCCTCAATGCGATTTTAATTATTGCACCAGTGGCTTTAATCTTGGTGGCAGAAAATTTAGGTCATATTAAAGCTGTAAGCGCCATGACCGGCGAAAACCTAGATCCACATATTGGTAAAGCTTTTGTGGCTGATGGTGTAGCTACCTCACTAGCAGGTAGCGTTGGGGCGCCAGGGATGACCACCTATGGTGAAAATATTGGTGTGATGGCAGTTACACGCGTTTACTCAACCATTATTTTTGCGATTGCCGGTGTATTTGCCATTTTTCTAGGTTTATCACCAAAGTTTGGTGCGATTATTCAAACCATTCCTACCGCAATTTTAACCGGCGCTTCTATTGTGGTGTTTGGTTTAATTACCTTAGCGGGTGCTAAAATTTGGATTGAACATCGTGTTGATTTTTCAACCAACAAAAACCTCATGGTTGCTGCTGTTGCGATTATTTTAGGTACAGGTGACTTTGCCCTGCAATTTGGCGATTTCAACCTAGGCGGGATTGGTACTGCAACTTTAGCTGCTGTATTACTAAATTGGTTATTTAGTTTGGCAGATAAAAAGTAAAGCTTTTGCAAAATTTTAGCAGCCCAAGGGCTGCTTTTTTTTGCCAAACTCCTTTAGCATAAAGCAAAAACTCTCAGGCTAAAGCCATGCGTCTAGATTTATTTAGCTTACAACTGGTACAAAATATTATACAAACCGGTAGCCTCACCGAAGCAGCTAAACTCAGCCATATTTCTTTACAAGCAGCGAGTGAGCGTTTAAAAAAACTAGAACAGCATTTTCAAAGCCATTTATTTATTCGGCATCCTCATGGTTTAGAACCTACTTTAGCTGCCCAAACCTTAAGTCAGCATAGCCAAGTGATCCTGCAACAGGTCGATCTATTGCACCGCGCCATGCGAAATTTTGTCAAACAGCCCAATGTACAGCTCAACCTATGGTGTAATTCTTCAGCACAAAGTGAATATTTGCCTACGGTATTACCACAATTTTTACAGCAATACCCACATCTGCATATTGAGTTGCATGAAGCAGAAAGCGCTGAAATTGTCACTGCGCTTGAACATGGTCAGGCTGATTTGGGTATTATTTCTAATTTTTTCCAGCATCAAAATTTACACAGCCATGCCTTTGCTAGCGACCCTTTGGTACTTATTTGTTCAAAGCAGCACCCACTCAATGGTGTGCAATATACAGAACTGAGCCAAATTCTAAGCCAGCCCTTTATTGGCTTAATGGCCTATCAATCCCTGCAACAATCTATTGAAGCGCAGGCCAAACAACTCAATAGCCCTATTCTCTATCGCTTACGTTTACCCAACTTTGCCGCGATTGCTCAAGTGGTCAGTCAAAATGTAGGCGTGGCAATTATGCCCAAACGTGCTGCAAGGCGTTTGCAACGTCTATATGATTTGCATTGTGTGGCCTTAAAAGGGGCTTGGGCCAATCGTCAGTTGTTGTTAGTTACTAAAGACTTTCAGCAGCTCACGCCAGACTATCAGCTTCTCAGTGAATTTTTATTACAACAGGCCAAGCAGTTTTAATGTAGCGCCATATAACTGCCAAACACAATTAAACCGCAAAAAAATACTTGCCGGAAACGCTGCTCAGAAATCGCCGAACGAATCTTTTTCCCCAACCACATGCCCACTAAAGCTGGTACTAAAGCCAAAAATGACCAGCTATAATTGAAATCACCTATAGTTTGGCTATTCATCGCTAAAAACCCAGCTAAACATAAGGTTGAGGTGGTAAAAGCTAAACCTAAAGCTTGTACCAAATCATCACGCTTTAAATGAAGTGCTTGTAAATATGGCACGACAGGAATCACCACCACACCTGTTGCTACAGTTAAGGCCCCACCCAAATACCCCACAATTGGGGATAAGTATTTCTCCCGTGTGGATAAGTTTGGCATCTGCTGCGCACATAACCCATATATGCCATAAATTGCCAACATAACACCAAGTAAGGCTTCAGCTTGAAACTCACTCTGTGCCAAAGTGGGAAAAATACTCCATATAGACCCTACAACAATGCCCAGTAACAAGGTCCAAAAGCGTTTAATAAGACGCCACACCTCACCTTCGGCAAATAATTGCCAAATATTGGTGATCATGGAAGGAATAATTAATAATGCCGCCGCTTGTACAGGCGCCATCACCAAGCTCATTAAGCCCATAGAGACCGCAGGTAAACCTAAGCCTATGGTGCCTTTAATCATACCTGCGATGGCAAATACAATCATCACATACCACAACAGATCCATAGCGCTACTCTAGCTTATATTTTTGCTTATGCTATAACGCTCTAGGCTAAACACCAATGCGGTTTTTACGAACATGCCTTAGGCAAAAGTTGAGGCCAAGAGGAAACATCTATGCTTAATAACAAAAAACTGGTCTGCTTTGATTTAGATGGAACTTTGCTCGATTCAGTGGGTATTTGGAATCAAATCGATGCAGCTCTAATTCAGCAACTTAGTGGTCAGTCTATTGATTTAAATCAGATTCAAGCTGAGCGCGATCAAGCCTTACAACGCTTTTGTGAGCGACCTGATCCTTATTTAGACTACTGTGGCATGTTACAGCAACAATATAAATTCAAGTTCACTCCGCGCGCCGTTAAAGATTTACGCTATCAAATTTCATATCATTTTTTAGATCATGTGGTCGCCCCTAAACCAGATGCTGACGTGTTTATACAACAGTTACAACAGCGCGGTTTAGAGCTGGTATTGGCGACCACGACCAGCCTTAATAATATTCAACGTTATTGCCAAAACAATTATAAAATCAATCAAAAGATTAACTTTAATGACGATTTTTCCTTCATCTTAACCCGTGAGGATGTGACTAAAATCAAGCCTGATCCAGAAGTGTATTTAAAAGCACTCCAGCATTTTGATCTTGCTGCAACAGAATGCTTAGTGGTTGAAGATTCTCTGATTGGCGTCCAAGCGGCTTTAGCTGCAGGTATACAAGTCTTGGCGATTTATGATCAGTATTCAGCACAAGATTGGGCACACATTCAAGCATTAGCCACTTATAGCGCTACCGATTATCAGGCAGCACTAGCAGCACTGTTGTGAGTGCAGCGTTAGTCAGCTTAAGGGCGGATTTCCTTAAGTTCACGGCGAATAATATGCTCCGTGACTTCGTGATAAATCCGCTCGACCAAATCTGGATCTAAAGCATGTGCTTCTGCTTCGGCACGTACTTTGCTAATTACCTGTTCGGTACGTTCTGGTGATTGTATTTCATAACCACTACGTTTAAATTTTAATGCTTGATCCACATAAAATTGACGGCTTGCTAAAAGCTCAATTAATGCTGTATCAATCGCATCAATTTTATCGCGGGCTTGCTCGAGTGTTTCAGGTTTTTCTTTGTTCATTTTCACTTTCATTTTCACTTTTATATAATTCTTCTAACACATTACTGAAAATACTTTCAATCATCCACACCCGATATAAGCTATTAAAAACATAGCTTTGCCCTGCAATACGCAGTTCTAAGACAGGCAAACTCGGCTGTGACTTCATTTCACAGTACATATCATTTTGCTGTAAACGTAAACCAATATCTTGCTCTGTTAACTGGCTAATATTTAAATCACGGCGCAGTTGGTCGAAATGGCTTTTAAAGGAGAGATCTTTAGCTTTGGTCCATACTTGACGCAAAATTTCATACATCGCTTCAAGTTGCTGCTCGGCAGGTACACTATAAAATAATGCTGCCATGGCCAGTGTTGCAGCCTCGGTCGGACGACAAAACGGGGTAAATTTCACTTCACTACGTTTAGATAAGCGGGTGGCCAAACCCCAATCAAATTGATCACGGCCTTGATAACTCAGCGGATAAATATTGAGTTGAATATTATAATAATCCGCCAGTTCTTCTTTAATATAAGCCAATAAAAGCCAAGAAATTGGATCTTCTAAAGCAATATACAAATCTAATTCAGGATCAAGCGCTTGAATCTCATTGAGCTCTTCGGCATCACTAATTAAATGCTCACGCCATTCAATATGATTAATTAAAAAAATAGGATTATCAGTTAACAGTTTTTGTTGTTGTAAACGGCGCGCTAAACGAAGTAAATCATCTACGGCTTGGTACTTACGATCAGCAAATTCAAAATAAGCACTTAATACCGGCGTTTGGTTAAAAACGCGTTCTGGAAAATCTTGCACTTGATGATGACGACTGGCCATCGCATGTAAGGTACGCAATTTGCCATATTGCTTTTGCCAAAGCATATGGAACACATCTTCCATCAAATATAGGAAATCTTGGCCACGTAATGGTGTATGGCGCAAAATTGTTTCTGCTTGCTGTAGTGCTTCAGCATGCGGTTGTTCCGGTGTGTCATGAAAACTAAAACGATGCTGTTTAGATAAAATTTTTGCATCATTTAAGCAATACTGCTGCCACTCGAGTGCAGTCATGTCGTTTGGTGGGTGAGCAGTTTGATTTGAAATCACCACTTTGAGTGGTTTCATTTCATCAGTTAGTATTTCTTCTAATTGTGGCAGTTGTTGTGCCGCTAAATAGCTATAAACATCATCTAAACGCAAATAAATCGTCAAACCTTGATCCGTAGGTAACACCTCTTGGCGAACTGGTTTTTGGTAAAACCAACTCGATCGGATTGGATCGAACCAACGGCGTAGCAGTGACATGAAAGTAGCCTCGGAATAGACGATATCAGCTTTAAAATTTCTACAGCAAGAAGAGCAAAATCTGCTGTAATTAAAAAAAAATTTAAATCTAGTAGCAAAACTTATAACAAGTTCAGCTGAGATGTTCAATCTTTAGCAACAATTTCCGCTATAGATCTAGATTTAGAAGACCAAAGCCTAGCTTAGGCAAGCTTAAGGGCTAAAAAAGCACCCCAAAAGGAGTGCTTTTTTTAAAAATTCGCTTTAGATCTCGCGAACTGCACCTTTAGCAGCACTTGTCGCATGCTTGGCATACGCTCGGAGTGCTTTTGATACTTTACGTGGACGCTCTTTGGCAGGCTTCCAACCTTTGGCTTCTTGCACTTCACGGCGCGCAGCCAATACATCTTCAGCCACGGCTAAATGAATACTACGGTTTGGAATATCAATTTCAATACGATCGCCATCTTCAACCAAAGCAATTGCACCGCCTTCAGCCGCTTCTGGAGACACGTGACCAATTGAAAGACCTGATGAACCGCCTGAGAAACGACCATCAGTCACCAGCGCACAGTCTTTACCTAAACCCTTCGATTTTAAGTAACTGGTTGGGTACAACATTTCTTGCATACCCGGACCACCTTGTGGACCTTCGTAGCGGATTAATACCACATCACCTGCCACGATTTTGCCACCCAAGATTGCCTCTACAGCATCATCTTGGCTTTCAAATACACGTGCTGTGCCGTTGAATTTTAAAATCGATTCATCCACACCTGCGGTTTTGACGATACAACCATCCAGTGCGATGTTACCGTAAAGCACGGCCAAACCACCATCTTTAGAGAAAGCATGTTCGGCATTACGAATCACACCATTTTCACGGTCGCCATCCAAACGCGAGTAGTAACGGTCTTGTGAGAATGCAGTTTGCGTTGGTACACCACCCGGTGCTGATTTAAAGAAGTTATACACCTCTTCTTCTTCAGTACGGATAATGTCCCACTTATCTAAAGCATCTTTTAATGTTTTTTCATGTACTGTTGGTACAGAGGTATCGAGCAAACCTGCACGGTCTAATTCACCTAGAATCGACATGATTCCGCCGGCACGGTGCACATCTTCCATATGCACATCTTTCACCGCAGGTGCAACTTTACACAGTACAGGCACTTTACGCGATAAACGATCAATATCGTCCATAGTGAAGTCGACTTCTGCTTCGTGTGCAGCTGCTAATAAGTGAAGTACGGTGTTGGTCGAACCACCCATCGCAATATCTAAAGTCATGGCATTTTCATACGCAGCTTTAGGGGCAATGTTACGTGGTAATACGCTGTAATCGTTTTGTTCATAATGGCGTTTAGTGATTTCAACAATCAACTGACCGGCACGCTCAAACAATTTTTTACGGTTGGCATGTGTAGCAAGCGTTGAACCATTACCTGGTAAAGACAGACCTAAGGCTTCGGTTAAACAGTTCATTGAGTTTGCAGTAAACATGCCTGAACATGAGCCACAGGTTGGACATGCAGAACGCTCATAGGCTGCCACTTCTTCATCGCTAAAGTTGTCATCTGCAGCCACCACCATGGCATCAACCAAATCAATGGCAAGTTCGTTGCCACGAATTTGCACCTTACCTGCTTCCATTGGACCGCCAGAAACAAACACCACTGGAATGTTTAGACGCATGGCTGCCATGAGCATACCTGGGGTGATTTTGTCACAGTTGGAGATACACACCATGGCATCGGCACAGTGTGCATTGACCATGTATTCTACCGAGTCAGCAATTAAGTCACGTGATGGTAATGAATACAGCATGCCATCGTGGCCCATTGCAATGCCGTCATCGACTGCAATGGTATTAAATTCTTTGGCTACACCGCCTGCTTGTTCAATCTGACGTGCCACCAGTTGACCTAAGTCTTTAAGGTGAACGTGACCGGGTACAAACTGAGTAAATGAGTTGACGACTGCAATAATTGGCTTGCCAAAATCTTCATCTTTCATCCCTGTTGCACGCCATAAGCCACGTGCACCAGCCATATTTCTTCCGTGTGTCGATGTTTTTGAACGATAGTCAGGCATTGTGTAGTTCCAACAAATGTTATGCTTGAGATGAACCTAAATTCACTCTGGCTAAATAGACTGCTTGTAATTAAGATCAGTCAGAATAATTTTTAATCATACGATGATTAAAGCAGCCTCTTGTGCAGATGACCAGTGTTTATTCCTAAAAATATAACTCAAGACAGTAAAAATCTAAAATCTACTATAAACCGAAGATTGAGTTTTAAATACAAAACTTCTATGAATATTTTTACTTTTTTACATAAATTTTATTTATATAAAATGAATTCTTGCTTCATAAAAAAGCCAGCTCTAAAGCTGGCTTTTTCAATTAAAATTCAGACTTAGCCAAACACAATACGGCCATCATCCATCAGTTTTTGTAAATCTAGCGCACTGCTTTGATTCTCTAAAATCAACATTGGCTGATAACCTACAAACTCATTTTGCTTACCATCACGATCAATCGCAAGCGTCACCGTATTGGTTTCCGCATCAAATGTTAATTCGATGTATTCAGCAGCATTTTCTTGGGTAATCCCTACCAATACCCCAGGTGAAAATTGAAGGGTATCTTCGCTAGCATCAAAGTCATCCCAAGTGTCGGTACTATGCCCTGCATTGTTAGACTCTGAGGTCAGTACATCGTAAATCAAGGTATCGGCGCCAGCCCCTGCATGTATGTAATCATTGCCTTGGCTGGCATAGATGATGTCATCTCCACCACCTGCAAAGATCATGTCTTTACCTGCACCAGCATAGATAGTGTCATTACCACCCGTTTCTGGGAAGAATTCAGGATGCTTTTTTAAGAAGTCTAACAGCGCACGCTCATCTGGCTCTTTATTGCCATTTTGCGCTTTTAGATATTCAACGACTGCATCAATGCCTGAACCTGCTGGTGAAGTACGTCCTGCAAACTCTAAACTATCCGTATTAATGCCGTCAGCAAAAATAAAGTCATTACCATGCTTAGCATGGAAAGTTTGATTAACTCCTTGTGCGCCGGTAATAAAGTCATTCCCTTCTGTACCGTTCACCACCGCATTGCTCGTTTCAATTTCGCCACGCTCAAGTAAACGAATTGTTAAGGTGGTAACTTCACCTTTACCATTGCTAGATACACCATCATCCGGTTGGAATTTAAATGAATCATATTTTTGATTAGACAGATTATCATTTGGTTTATAACGGATGCGATTGCCGTCGACTGTAGAGTAGTTAATACGGTCACCGACTTGAACTTTCACCCATGCATTACGGTTGAAATATTCCAATACACCATTGGTTGGTAGTTCAGTCACTAATAAAGTGATATCGGTAATGTCGTGATCGACGTCGCTGACCTCAAAGTCATCTAAATCAAAGTAGTACTCAACGCCTGGTGTATTGGTAATCGTGATTGAGGTGTCAAGTCCCACAGGTGCATCGTTTTCACCTTCAACATGGAATGCAACTGTTGATGTTTCACGTAAACCATTGTCATCCGCTAATGTGTAGTGCACGATTGGCGGCACGTAAATTTCTTGAGCATTGACATCAGAATAGAAGTCTTTCGCTGGAGTAAAGGCAAAAGTACCATCGGCATTAATTTTGATCGTACCGTAATTTTGAATGACATATTCTTGCCCTGGTTGATAAACGGTTTTATCATCACCCACGCGGAAATGATCGATACGGATACCTGGATCATCTTTTACATCGTCATCAATTAAGCTAGTACGAGGAATACTTCGTCCTGTATCACCTGCATCTCCCACAGTAAATGAAGTAACAACACCGCTGTCCTCCATCAACCGTACAATCTCGCTGTCATCTTGTGCAATTACATCAATAGTGATCACTGAAGTACTGGTTTCGCCATCTGGATCCGTTACAACAACAGTAAACTCATCTGGACCATTGTAGTCAGGGTTTGGCGTATAGGTATATTCGCCAGTCTCTGGGTCAATTTCAACTCTACCATTAGTAGGTTGTTCGGTCACTTCATAGCTCAGAGGATCTTCATCTGGATCTGTTGCTGGGACTTTACCTTTAACTGGAGTATCTTCAAGCGTAGTTTTTGTATCATCTTCGGCAACAGGCGCATCATTAACCTTATCCACAGTGATATTGGCTGTCGCAGGGTCTGACTCTAAGCCATCATCATCAGTTGCTACATAGTCAAATGTCGTTTCACCATTCCAATCTTGATTCGGTACAAAGTAGACAGTGTCTTGGGCATCAAATGGTGTATCTGCAACCACAGGAATCGTGCCCGCTTCATCAAGGTATAAGGTACCGTTTTCAGGTAAAGTCGTGACTGTAATGGTTTCAACTGTACCGTCTACATCGCTGTAGTCGAGTACCACTGGAATGGTGGTATCTTCATCACCTGTTGCAGTGACATCTTCAGCTACTGGCGGATCGTTGACATCGACAATGGTAATCGTTGCAGTGGCAGGGTCTGACTCTAAGCCTTCATCATCAGTTGCTACATAGTCAAATGTGGTTTCGCCGTTCCAGTTTTCGTTTGGTACAAAGTACACGGTCTCTTGTGCATCAAATGGTGTACCTGCAACCACAGGAATCGTGCCGGCTTCATCAAGGTATAAGGTACCGTTTTCAGGTAAAGTCGTGACTGTAATGGTCTCAACTGTACCGTCTACATCGCTGTAGTCGAGTACCACTGGAATGGTGGTATCTTCATCACCTGTTGCAGTGACATCTTCAGCTACTGGCGGATCGTTGAC
>NZ_JCAKMW010000036.1:0-17978 GCF_059515805.1 Acinetobacter sp. CY05
TTTTCGGGCGTTCGATTGAACATTCTGTCGCATCAATAATGACCCAGTTAAAGTGTTCTTCTGCTGTGGTTATGCTTCGTTTTGGCAGGGTAAAACGTCTTGATTTCATCAATGCATCTTCAACCTTTTTAATGGTTCGATTCACATTACTTTCAGCGATATGGTAATTTGCCGCTAATTCCAGTTGAGTACTATAGTTGCGTAAGTAATTGAGAGTTAATAACAACTGATCCTCTATATCTAAAGTATGCGGTCGACCTGATTTCTTTTTGAGTGATTCTGCTTTTTCTAGAACCTCTACCATTTCAGTAAAAACTCGTCGAGGTACGCCAACTAAGCGTTTGAATTCAGAATCTGAAAAACGGTTTAATTTCTGATATCTCATGAAATTTATATGGAGGTGATTTTTACTTTCGCAAGAGGTCTAATATTTAGATTAAATCATCACAATTAATTATTTTTCTTCTTGATAACTTAAATACTGCCAATAGACAGCTTGATTTTTTGAAAAATTGTTAATAGTACACAAAAAATTTATAAAATCGCACATAAGATGACTAGTTTTTAAGTTTGAATGGTAATTCACTTATTAAGTTAGCCATCTTTCTTTCACCTAATTATTTTCCATGATTCAGGTCAATTACAAAATTTCTATAACTCTGTTCTGCGATTTAGTGAATTAAGCCTTAGACTGCATATAACTCAATATCACAATAATAATTCACGATCAGGTTAAATCACATGTCAAAACAATATTTAGAATTTCAGGATACTGTCATATTGATTACCGGTGCTGCAAGTGGCTTAGGCGCCGCACTAGCACATTCACTGGGGCAACACGGTGCTAAGCTGGTTTTAGGAGACCTGAGTGAATCAGGCTTAAAGCGTATCGTCTCAGATTTAACACAGCAAAATGTGCAAGTTATCTCTTCAGTTGGCAATGTTTGTGATGAAGCCTATCATCAGCAACTGGTAAATTTAGCTATATCCACATGGGGAAAACTCGATATTGCAGTCAATAATGCAGGCATTGCAACAGGGATGAAAGCCTTTACTGAAATTACCTTAGAGGAGTTTGACCATACCTTAAATGTAAATAGTAAGGGGGTTTTTCTGGGTATGAAGGCACAAATTTCGACCATGCTCAAACAACAGTCCGGCAATATTTTAAATGTTTCATCTGTAGCAGGTTTAAATGCAGCGCCAAAACTCGCAGCCTATTCAGCTTCAAAGCATGCAGTGATTGGCTTAACAAAAACTGCTGCCGTTGAATATGCTAAAAAGAATATCCGTATTAATGCGATTTGTCCGTTTTATACTGCCACGCCATTGGTCACTGAAAGTGAACTCTCTGAGAAAATTGAGTTTCTGAATATGGCTTCGCCCATGAAACGGATTGCAGAAACTGAAGAAATTATTAGCGTTATGCTGATGTTATGTTCACCACAACATACCTATCTGACTGGCCAAGCAATTGCCGTGGATGGTGGCGTGACTGCACTTTAAGCACTTGTATCTATTGGTTTTAGAAAATCAATCAATTGTAAATTGACAACCTAGCTTTATCTAAGAAGCTAGGTTTGATTTGAATGTGTTATACCACAAAGAAACCATGTGTGGCATCTTTCTTTAATTGATCAACTAAGCCAAATTCCCAATCTAAGTAAGCTTGCATAGCCTCTTTAGAATTGTCTGTGCCTTCATATGGGCGCTTGTAACGATCAATTTGTTCAGATAGAAAATTATGCTCTGTAGATAACTCAAAACCTGCTTTGACCCATGCTGCATTCCCCCCTGCCAATACATAAACTTTTTGTTGAGGACCTAAATGTGCTTGAATATCTGCCACGGCGTATTGTGCTAATAGACTTGAGCCGCAGGTCACTACAATTGCATCTTTATGAGCAAACTCAGGCTGCTGAATCACCTGCGTAACATCTGCCTTTAATAGCCATTGCGCTGTGGGTATATGACCTTTTTTATAATTAGCGGCAGTAGTAAAATCCCATATCGCAATATTTTGTTGTGCCAACAAGGTTTTTAACTGCTCAGGACTTAGTAGTTGCTCAATAGCAATGTCTGGCGTTTTAGGTTTCCAAGCACCTTGCACATTATATAAATCATCTCGCTCGTCCACCAATACCGAGACATCCCAATTCATCTGAGCAAGCCATGAACCCGTCATATAAGCACGAGTCTGCAGTGAATCTACTAACACAATACGTGCACCACGTACTGCTGCATAATGATCCGTTTCTTGCACCAACTGACCACCTGCCACCCAACGGCTATTGGCGATATGACCCTGAATATATTCTTGCTCACTGCGCACATCAAAAACATAGGTAGTGCGCGCTTTGTCTGCACGCAAGGTTTCAAGCTGTTCGAAATTAATGGTTTTTACACCTGCCTGTTCAGCAAGCTGTTGTGCATTATGACGGATCTGCTCTACTGATTCAGTCGATATATCCTGATAACTACGGGTCTGCCCTTGCTCAAGTTGTTGATCTGCCAAAGTCCAACCAATGGTGCCATTGCGTAAGGCAAAAATTTCATGCGGGATTTTGGCATTAATTAATGATTGTGTACCGATAATACTGCGGGTGCGCCCAGCACAATTGACAATAATTTGTGTATTTTCATCTTTAACTAAGCTCGGTGCACGCAAAGCTAACTCTGCACCTGGTACACTAATCCCAGTTGGAATACTCATCGTGTGGTATTCGTCAAAGCGACGTGCATCTAAAATAACAATGTTGTCATTAGCAGCAATTTTGGCCTGCAGTTCTTCCGCACTGATCGAAGGTGTGCCTTTATGGTGTTCAACCCACTCACCAAAGGCTTTGCTGGCAGAGTTGACGTCAATAAATAACTCTCCACCATCACGCTGCCATGCCTGAATACCCCCCTCTAAGACTTGAACATTTTCATAACCATATTCACTCAGCTTTTTACGAGCAGCTTCCACACGGTTAACCACATCGTCATAAATCACCACCAGCGTATCTAAACGTGGAATACGGTTATAAATTTCAATTTCTAAGCGTGACAATGAGATATTGGTAGCAAATAACGGATGATTTTGCGCAAAAATATGTTCCTCGCGTAAATCCACGATTGCAATTTCTTGACCCGCTACAAGTTGTTCACGAATTTGGTGGTAGGTGATTGTTTTCAATGTTTTTGTCCTTATTTAAATATTTGAATAACCAGAGATAAACGGTTTTGCCGTCCCGTCAGTTTGATAGGTAAAGCGTTCTACTTTGCCAATATTGGCACCATATATATGCACGCTAATTGATACACGGTTATCAAAGGCATTTTCGACCGCATGAATATCGCCTGTTTCAGGGGTAAACCAATCGGTATCGCCTGGTTTTAAATAATCAGGATTGGGTAATTTTTGAAAGCCCTGTTCGTTACGTGCATAAGCCGTTGAAATTTCTGCCCCTTCTAACACCCCAATCACCCCCCACACCTCATGATTATGAATCGGGGTCTTTTGTCCCGGTCCCCAGACAAAACTTACAATCGAAAAGCGTTCTTGTGGATCTAGATAAAGTAGATACTGTTGATAGTACTCAGGATGAGGTTGCTTAAATTCTTCACTTAACCACGTGCTACTTTGTAAGGTTTGTTTAAACGTAGGTAAAAAGTTCTCGATTAATCGCTCACCGACTAACTGTTGCTTCAAGCCTTGCTCTATGGCTTGGATTACCGGTTGTAAGGTCTCTAATTCGCTCATGTTATTTCTCTGTATTTTTCGTTTTAAAGTCACGATCGAATAAACTGGTGACGTCTATAGTTTTATTTAACAATTGATGTTTTGCATAAAAATTTGCGGTTTCTTGCGATGTTTTGACTACATCATCTGTAATTGCTGTCCAAGTTGCATTCTTACGCTGGAATGCCAAGGTTGCGGGCTCTTCTGGGATACCTGTGATACGTGAGAGCTCTTTGCCAAAAGACTCATAGTTGGCATTTACCCAAGTTTGTGACTCTTCTAAACGATAGACAAAATCTTGAATCGCACGGCGTTTTTCTGGATCATTCAGTGCTTTTTCTGTGCCTGCTAAAAATGTAAAGCCTGAATATAAACCTCGACCGTTTTCAATGATTCTAAACCCATCAATGACTTCTGCATAGGCAGTATATGGGTCCCAAACTGCCCATACATCAACAGAGCCATTGGCAACAGCAAGTTTGCCATCTGCAGGCGGCAAAAATTTAAAATAAACATCATCTGCACTCATGCCTGCACGTTCCAAGGCACGTAGTGTAATCAGTTGCCCTATTGAACCTTTATTGGCCGTCACTGTTTTGCCTTTTAAATCTTGAATCGATTTAATCGGGCTATCCTTCGGCACCAACAATGCAACCGCATAAGGGTCATAGCGATTGACTGCTATGGCTTTAGCATGACCACCATTTGCATTCGCAAAAATAAAAGGTGCATCGCCTAAATAACCAATATCAATGCCTTCTACATTTAAAGCTTCAGCGACAGGCGCTGCTGCAGGGAATTCATACCACGAAATCTTATAGTTAATTCCGTCTAGTAATTTAGACGCTTCCAATTGAGCACGCATATTGCCCTTTTGATCGCCAATTTTAAGTTCAACTTGCTGTGGTGATGCTGATGCAGCTTGTTGTTTTTCTACAGGTGCTTGCTGATCTGTACAAGCGGTCAAAGCAAAGCTCACTGCTGTAACTACACCTAACCATACTGTCTTCATATTCGCTTGCTCTTATTCTTTCATCTATTTATGCAAGTTTTTTAATCTGATCCCACTGAGTTGCTTTACTACGAATCAGCGGCAGTAACTCTTTACCATACTCAATGACATCATTCACAGGATCAAAGCCCCGAATTAAAACACTCTGGATGCCAAGCTTGTAATATTCAATAATTGAAGCGGCGACTTGTTCAGGTGTACCGACCAAAGCTGTTGAATTATGATTGCCATGCACTAAAGTCGAGATACCTGTCCATAGATTGGTGTCATAAACCTGTTGTGAGGCGAGATTCACCAGACGCTGTGCACCGACACTTTGGGCTTGTTGTTTATCTTGACGTAGACCTTTACGTTCAATCTGCTCACGACTCAGGCGATAAATATCTTGTGCTTTCTCCCAAGCTTGCGCTTCAGTAGCAGCAATAATAGGGCGAAATGAGATGTTAAAGTGCAGCGGCTGATCACGCTGTATGGTAGATGCATAGTTTTGAATGGAATGCAGTAATTCTTGTGCACCAGCAAGTGGCTCACCCCATAATGCAAATACATCTGCATGTTCAGCAGCCACTTGTAATGCTTCTTGTGAAGAACCACCAAAGTAGACAGGTATCTGAGCCTGCTGGGGTTTGATCTCAGAGAAACCATCCTTAACTTGATAGAACTGACCATCGTATTGAAATGGTGTTTGGCTATACCAAGACAGTTTAACAATATCCAGAAATTCTTTAGTACGTGCGTAACGCTCTGCCTTGGTCAGGAAATCCCCATCACGCTGTTGCTCTGGATCGCTTCCACCCGTAATGACATGCATAGCCACACGCCCACCCAATACATGATCAAGCGTGGCGTATTTACGTGCGGCAAGCGTCGGGGCAATGAACCCTGGACGATGTGCCAGTAAAAACTTGAGATTTTTTGTACTCGCGCCAGCATGTGCTGCCACTAAAAAACCATCAGGTTGATCTGACCATTGCCCGATTAAAACACGATCAAAACCAGCCTGCTCATGCGCTTGGGCAAAGCGCGCAATATAGTCTGCATCAAACACAGGACCTGTCGCAGGGATGGTTTCAGAATTCAGGCGGTGCCCGATCATACCTAAAATTTGGATTGTCATTTTAATTGTCATCATGCTGAAGAAGCTAAAATGACTGTAATACAATCCAAACTATGCACAAAATGAATATTTATAATAAACTAATATAAAATTAATGCATAAAAAATCAAGAAAGACTTAATTTCTCCTGAAAGCGCTGCATGATCAGTTCAAAAATTTCTACCTGTTGCTCAGTTAATGCATCACGATGTGCGTGATAAACCAACATATCTAAATTCAGCGCTTCTGTGTCAATACAGCTGAGTTCAGACCAATGCGGTTGTTGGTTAACTAACTCTTGCGCAAAAAAACCTGCACCAACGCCTTGTTGAACCAAATCGAGCTGTAAACGTGTGCCCGTAATTTCAACTTTTAAATTTAATTCCTGCTGTTGTTGAGTTAATTTTTCTTGTAAAAAATATCGAAAACCACAGCCTTCATTATTCAGCACCCAGCCGAGCTGTTGTAAATCCTGCCATGTGCTCATCCCTGATTTAGCCAAGTTTTTTGCCACCATAGGACGAATGTGTAAAGTTCCCATAATTTTAAGCGGATATTGCTTGGGTAAGTCACTCGCTTGTCGAGCATTTGCAATCAGACCATCTAACTCAGCATGATGCATTTTCTTCAGCAGATCCTTGCCCCACCCACTAATGATTTCAAGCTCAGTCTGTGGAAACTCTTGCTTTAATTGTCCTAAAATGCTCAATACACCTGATTCTAATAAGCTGTTTGGCAAGCCAATACGTAAGCTTAATTTTTCCTGATTTTGCTGGGCTACAATCTGTTTTAAGCTCTTCATTTCTGTGTCAATCACACAGCATTTTTTATAAATTTCACGTCCTTGTGCTGTAAGTTTGAGTGGACGAGTATGTCGATCAAACAATTGTACTGCACAGGCTTGTTCTAAATTTTGGATACGCCGTGTCACTGCGGGCTGGCTAATGCCTAATTGCTCTGCTGCTAAACTGGTCGATTGTAATTGTACGAAAGTGATAAAAGCTTGAATATCTTCAAATTTCATAAGTTTTTCCGTGTTGTTTACACACTATATTCGATGATGGCAATGTAAAACATCTTCCATTGTGACCTTGTTAGAAGGTCAGTCACAAGCCAGATGAGTCATCAGCTCGCTTACAACAATTTTAGCTTCATAGTTTTCTATGCTATACAACGCTCAAAATTGGCTAAAACCAGTGTTGAATTTTAAACATCATCATACCCAATATAAAAATAAATAATAAATATATTTTATTAAAATCAAGTATTTAAATACTTAACCTTTAATTTATGCCCTAGATTTGTGTTAAACAAAATCTAACAATCAATTTCAACAAAAGTGAAAACTGCTTTGAAAAATCATTATTCACTTTTTTTATATAATTTTATTATAAATATTCATTTCAAACATAATAAATTCTGTCCTAAGTTAGTTAGTAGAACAAAATATATTCATTTTTTTTATTTTTAGGACCGAATCATGATACAGCTCAAACATCTGAATAAAGTCTTCACCCAAAAGGACAGCTCATTCCAAGCTGTATCTGATGTAAGCCTGAATATTCATCAAGGCGACGTATTTGGCATTATTGGTTTTAGTGGTGCAGGTAAATCTACGCTGCTACGTATGATCAATTTATTGGAACGTCCTGATAGTGGAGAAGTCATCATTAATGGGCAGGCCTTATTGGATTTACCCAAAAGACAATTGCTCGCAACACGTAAATCAATTGGCATGATTTTTCAGCATTTCAATTTATTGACTAATCGCACCGCGTTAGAAAATATCGAATTACCGCTAGAATTTGCAAGTGTGTCTAAAGCAGAGCGTAGAAAGCGCGCTTTAGCAAGTTTAGAAATCGTAGATTTATTAGAAAAAAAAGATGCTTATCCAAGTCAACTCAGTGGTGGTCAGAAGCAACGTATTGCGATTGCACGTGCAATTGTCACTCAACCGACAATTCTATTGTGTGATGAACCTACATCCGCTGTTGATCCACAGACCAAAGAATCAATTTTGCATTACTTAAGCAAAATTAATCAGACCTTCGGTATCACCATTGTCATCGTCACCCATGAAATGCAACTGGTACACAAAATTTGTAACCGGGTTGCGGTCATGGAACAGGGTGAAGTAATTGAAGAGTTCGATTTGTCTAAACCGATTCATCAACCGGTCAAATCCATCATTTCTAAGCTCTTACTGAATGACTTAAATACACAACTCAAAGAGGCCGTCTAATCATGTACGAGAAAATTATTGCTATTTGGCCAGAAATTCAAAATGCCTTAGGTGAAACCTTTTACATGCTGTCCATTACGCTCATTCTTGGGGTGATTTTTGGAGGGATTGTCGGCACAGTTTTATATTTAACCCGTGAAGGTTCGATCTCACATAATAAGTTTTTAAATGCCTTATTAAATACTGTGGTGAACTTTATTCGTTCCTTCCCTTTCCTAATTTTAGCGATTTCGATTGTTCCTTTAACCCGCTTAATTGTTGGTACATCAATTGGTACCACAGCAGCAATTGTGCCAATGACGATTAGCTGCATCCCTTACTTTGCGCGTTTTGTAGAAGCAGCACTGCTTGAAGTCAATCGTGGGGTCATTGAAGCAGCTGAAGCTATGGGAGCGACCAAATTCCAAATCGTACATAAAGTTTTATTCTCTGAAGCACGTGCGGCGATTGCCAATTCCATCACCATTGTTGCAGTGAGCTATTTCTCATATTCAACCATCGTTGGCATTGTCGGTGGCGGGGGTATTGGTGATTTTGCGATTCGTTATGGTTTCCATCGCTTTGAAACTGACATTCTCATTTTTACAGTCTTTATCATCATCTTAATTGTTCAAGTGATTCAGTTTACAGGGAATTATCTAGTTAAGCGTCTAGATAAACGTATTTAAAAAAATAGAGATAGCAATCAATGAACATAAAATTGAGTCATGCGCCTCTCGCTTATCATCAGCGTCGAGAATTTTTAGACCTGATTGCAGAAGTTAAAGCAGATTTAGCCGCACGGGATGCCCAAGGTGAACAGGCACCTACAACGATTATTGAATATTTAAAAGCACAGAAAATTGGTGCCCTACGCCTACCTAAGACACACGGCGGTCGAGGTCTAAGCATTGAAGAGTTATTTGCAGTCATTATTGAATTAGGTGATGCCGACTCAGAAGTCGCACATATTTTTCATTCACATTTTCAATTTACTGAAGATGTCCTCAAACATCCTGACCCAAGCTACCGTGCACTCTGGTTTGAACGTATTGCTCAAGGTGCCATGATCAGTAATGCCCTCGCCGAACCATCAAGTAACACGGTCGGTAATGGTCAATTGCTGACCCATATCATCAGTCAAGACCAGCAACTTTATTTAGAGGGTAAAAAATACTTCACCACTGGTACCTTGCATGCAGATTATGTCTTGGTATGGGCAAAAAGTCATCTCGGGCAGCTCTGTCATGTGGTGGTACCCACCACTCGTCAAGGGGTCACGATTCAAGATGATTGGTTAGGCATCGGACAACGCTATACCGCCAGTGGTACGACGACTTTTAGTCATGTACAGATTCATGAGCATGAAATTCGTTGGGTACAGCCTGAAGCACGTGTGAATAAACCTTTCGCACAGCTTTATATTCAAGCCATTATTGCAGGGCAAACCAAAGCGATCGAAGCGCGCGCAGCCGAATTACTACACAACCGTAAACGCTCTTTTAGTTACGGTTCGACAGAGGATGCATCGCAAGAACCTCTATTCTTAGAAAAAGTCGGTGAAATTAGTGCACTGGCCTTTTTAATTGAACAAGGCATTTTAAAAGCAGCACGTTCACTCGATCGTGTGTTTGCCGCTCTGAATCAACCTGACTATGAGGCACAGCTCAAGTCCGCTGCCATTGAAACAGCCAAAGTCAAAGTAGCCATTGATCCGCTGGCACTCAAAGCCGCCAATTTAATGTTTGAAGTGATTGGTGCCTCTGCAATGGGTAAAGATACCTTGAATGATCGTTACTGGCGCAATATCCGCACATTATCGACCCACAACCCTGTCAGTCTAAAAGCCAAGGTATTGGGCGATATTTTAGTAAATCATCAAGATGTGCCCAATATTGGCTACTTTTAAATTCATCATTTAAATAAAAAAAATAGGAATATTTATGTACGCGCGCGCACTTTACTTCGGTATTCTATCTACCACACTCGCTTTAGGCATCACCGCTTGTTCAAAGTCAGAGCAAAAGACTGCTACTCCAGCAGAGACCAAAGTGGTCACATTATTAACACGTGATAATCCGCCTTATCCTCAAGTGGCAGAATATGTACGTGACAAAGTCAAAGCTCAAAATATTGAACTTAAAATTAAGTATGCCAATGATGGGTTAATTCCCAATCGATCAGTCGCTGAAAAAGAAAGTGATTTAAATTACTTCCAACACAAATATTATATGCAATCCGCGAAGGAACTGAATGGCTGGGATCTGGTGCCGATTACCTCTACATTCAATGGAATGTTCGGCGCCTATTCACCTAAATATAAAAATCTTCAGGATTTACCTGTTAAAGCCAAAGTTGTCATTCCATCTGATCCATCCAACGGTGGCCGTGCTTTGAATCTATTGGCACGTGCCAATTTAATTGAACTTAAACCGCATACAGGGGCTAAAACCAGTCTCAAAGATATTACAGCGAATCCAAAACAATTACAGTTCATTGAAGTAGAACATGCTTTGGTGCCTGTGAGTTTTAAAGATAATGATTTAGCCATTATGGCGGGGGCTTATACCATCCATGCAGATTTATTACCTAAACGCGATGCAATTTATTTAGAACAAGACAATAGTGAATATGACAGTGTCTTGGTTGCAAATAGTCAATCTGCTAATCGCCCTGAAGTTCAAGCAGTAAAAGCCGCTTTTATTGCAGCAGATACGCGTGAATTCACCTTAAAAAATTATGCCGATACTGTGACTTGGCCTGAGCGCTAAGCCTCTTTACTTGTTCTATATCTCTATATTATTGAATGAAATCCATATGAAAAAAACCTACGCTACCCTTATTAGCACATTTGCTGTTTCTACAGTACTCGGCCTGACAGCATGTTCCAACAACAGTAATGAAGCGCAAAGCAATACTGCTAAGGATGTTGTGACCATTGTCGCAACAGACACCAAGCCTTATTCAAGCTTAATGGAGCAAGCGAAAAAAGATTTACAAGCACAAAATATTGACCTGCAAATCACCTATATGAGCGATCCTTTAAGTATTAATCGCGTTGTCGCTGAAAAACAGTATGATCTTAATTACTACCAACACGAAGCCTATTTAGACTCAGTACGTTTTAAAAATAAATGGGATCTCGAGCCTATTTCCTATACCTTTAATACCATCTTTGCTGGTTATTCAAGCAAATATAAGTCACTTGATGAATTACCAACAGGTGCTATCGTCAGCGTACCTGGTGACCCAGCCAACAATGCACGTGCTTTAGAATTATTGGCAGATGCCAAGCTGATTACCTTAAAACCCCATGCCGAAGATTATCAAGTCAGCCAACGTGATATTAGCAGCAACCCAAAACAACTGAAGATTGTTGAAGTTGAACAGCCAATGTTACCCACAGCTTATAAAGATTCTGACTTAACAGTGATTACTGGCGTGTATGCAGACCGTGCAGGTTTAGTCCCAAATCGCGATGCGTTGATTAAAGATAAAGCTGCCAAACAATGGACAGCAGTGTTAGTCGCGAATTCTGAATCTAAAAAAAAACCAAGTGTGGCCAAAGTTAAAGCATATTTTGATTCACCAACTGCTTATGACTTCATTCAAAGCAATTACAGCCAATTTGTGATTTGGGATAAGCAGCAGGGAGCACAATAATGTCTAAAAAATACATTCATTTAAATGCCTTTGAGATGAATACCGTCAACCATATGGCACATGGACTTTGGGCACACCCTGAAGATCAACGTATTCATTATAAAACAGCCAATTACTGGATTAAATTGGCGCAATTCCTAGAAAAAGGCTGCTTTGATGCCCTTTTCTTAGCCGATATTGGCGGTGTTTATGAGCCTTATGCAGGCTCGTATAAAGCAGCGGTCAAACGTGGCATGCAATCGCCAATTAATGATCCCTTTATTAATGTTGGGCTAATGCTTGGCGTTACCGAACATTTAGGTTTTGCGGTAAGTGCATCAACGAGTTATGAGGACCCTTTTAATTTAGCACGACGCTTTTCGACCTTAGACCACCTCTCTAATGGTCGTGTAGCGTGGAATGTCGTGACTTCTGCCCTTGAAGCAGCAGCACTGAATCATGGTCATGATGCGATTATCCCCCATGATAAACGCTATGAAATTGCAGATGAATTTTTAGAGGTATGTTATAAGCTTTGGGAGCATAGCTGGGAAGAGGATGCGGTACAAGCCAATCGCGCAGCACATATTTATGCCGATCCAGATAAAGTCCATACGATTGATCATGTAGGACCTTACTTTAAAGTACGTGGTCCACACGCGTGTGAACCGTCTACACAAAGAACACCTGTGATTTTTCAGGCAGGCTCATCAACCACAGGGAAAAATTTTGCAGCCAAACATGCAGAAGGTGTCTTTATCGCCGGTCAAGAGCCAGATAAACTGCGTCAAACGGTAAAAAGTATCCGTGAATCTGCATTAGAACAAGGTCGTGAAGCAAATGATATCAAAGTATTTGCTTCACTCACGATTGTAGTCGGCCACACACATGAAGAAGTCCAAAACAAATTAAAAGACTACCAACAATATTTCCTCCCTGAAGCTTCTTTTATCCAGTTTTCAGGCAGTACCGGCATTGATCTTGCCAGCTTGAATGATGACGAGCTGTTTGGACAACGCCATTCTGAAGGCAATCAATCGACTGCTCAGCTGTATAGCCATAAAACCGCTTATACGGTAAAGAATATCAAAGATGAGTTATCTAAATTTGGTGCGCGTACTTTATTGGTTTTAGGGACACCTGAAGAAGTGGCAGACCAAATTGAAGAGCTGGTCGACTATATCGATCTTGATGGTTTTAATGTTTATCAAGCCATTACACCAGCAACCCTAGAGGATGTGGTGGAGTTAGTGATTCCTGAATTACAAAAACGTGGCCGATATCGAACACATTATCAAGACACCTCGTTCCGTGATCGTCTTTTCCGACAAGGCGATAAACTTTCACCACGCCATATCGCACATAAAAAATATACCGAGGCCTAAATCATGACAGCACTCATGCATCCCCATTTAACTCAAAATAACTACCGCTTTGTGAACAGTAGTGCTTTTCAAGATTATCTGACTTTCTTAGTAAGCGATGCCCAAGCACGTCTGGCACAAGGCGGTCACGGTCCATACCAAGCTGTGGCACGCTTTAAAGAACTCAAATTCGGAACTTTACGCTTACCAGAAGCACTTGGGGGCTATGGCATTGGTATTGAAGAACTATTCAAAGTATTAATTTCACTGGCAGAATATGATAGCGACTTACCACAGATTTTAAGAGCACATTTTCAACTCACTGAAGAAATTTTAAGATCGGAAAATGCTGATTTTAAAGCCTATTGGGTCAATGAAATCTTAAATGGCAAAATTATTGGTAATGCCTATACAGAACCCGCAGGTCAAGAAGTCTTGGGCGATGGCCAATATCACACCAAGCTCAAAGCGATTGATGCAAAGCATTTTGAAATTAATGGCACGAAGATTTTCTCTACAGGCACGCTTTAAAGCGATTATGTCGCAGTACGTGTTAATGATGCAACTGGTGCCAATCTCTCCGTCATTATTCCCACAGATCGTGAAGGTGTAGAACGTATTGATGATTGGGATGGAATTGGTCAACGCTTTACAGCCAGTGGCACCACGTTATTTAGACATGTAAAAGTGTATCCTCATGAGCTCAATCACGTGCCTGTTGAACAAGTGAAATTCAAACCGTTCACACAACTGTTCTTGCATGCTGTCATTGCGGGTAATGTCAATGCCATTGCGCGTGAAGCAGCACATCTCGTACGTAGCCGTAAACGTACATTTGCCTATGCCTTTCATGCAGATCCAAAACAAGATCCATTGTTATTAGAAAAAGTGGGCGAAATTGCTGCAACGGCCTATATCATTGAACATGCTGTTTTAAAAGCCGCACAAGCCCAAGATCGTGCCTTAGCCACCACTCAACATGGCATCACAGATTATCACTTAAGTCATCAAGCTTCTTTAGAGGCAGCAATGGTGAAAGTAGCGATTGAACCTTTGGCACTTAAAGCAGCTGCAGAGCTTTTTGATGTGACAGGAGCATCGTCAACCAGTCAAAAATATCATTTAGATCGTTACTGGCGTAATATCCGTACCTTAAGCTCACATAATCCAACTAAATTTAAAGGTGCTCATATTGGTCAGCATTTAGTGAACGACGTTGATATTCCGCATAATCCTTACTTCTAAAACACTCCACTTCGTTCAAGAAAAAACCGCCTTAAGGGCGGTTTGCGATCTTAATAAAATTTATTTCAAACCACCTCATCATCAGGATCAGGCATTTTTTGAATTTTGTTGCTAGCATCTACTTGCCACTTATGTGTAATTAAAGTTTAGAACTAAACAAAAAGCCTCTGTAGTCACAGAGGCTTTTTGTGAGTTTAACTTATATTATATTTGAAGATTGCATCAGCAAATCATCCCAAATATTAGTAGTAAGATGAGTGCTCTCAACGTTCATATCCATAAATGCAGACATTTTAGAGTTAGATGCTGAGTTTATTTCTGCCTCGCTCATAAAATCTGTCATATATGATTCATGCTTTGGTTCTTCAGCAATAAAGTCATTTATCACTCGCGTATCACTCGTAGAATAAGAACTTGTTGCAAACAAGTTATAATCTTCTTCAATATCTAAAACATAAGCGAGAGTAGCTTCTTCACTCAATGAGTCAACTTGAGGTGCATTGACTTTGTTTAAGATAGTTTCACGATCCCAAATTGTACCGTCATTGAATTCAATTGAAGTAATGCCATATCCCTCATAAATACTTAAGTCCGAAAACTGATACGAGACACGTATTGGGGAACTATAGCCTTCAATATAAATTTCTAAATCACTTCTATTTTGCTTTAGAGTGATCTCATTCTGATAATACCCTGTCAGTTTCAAAATATTATTATCTACATCTGATCGGTAATCATGAATACCTAAAAGCTGATATATATCATCATATATATCCTTTCTATCGAATACGTATGTATCACTATCGACTCCACCTTCTAAGCGAACATTCTTTCCACCTTGTGAGTTCAGAATATCATCGCCTTCACCGCCCTCTAAGATATTTCCAAAACCACCACCCCGCAGAATATCGTTACCATTACCACCATATAAATAGCTATTAGGTGCCTTTGATTGAATATAATCATCCCCATCATTACCATAAATGGTAGCACTTTCTTCAATAACCAAATGGTCTTCGCCTGATGTCCCTTCAATACGATTTGTGAGTTTCTTAATGATTGTTTCTCTGTCCCAAATTGTGCCATCATCAAATTGAATCGCACTAATTCCATAATGTTTATAAATTTCTAAATCTGATAAATGATAATCTACATGTATAGGCTTTTCATAATCAATTAAATAGACTTCCAAAGTGCTCCCCAGTTGCTTCAGCACAACCTCATTTTCACTATATCCTTTCAATATCAAAATATTATCTTCAATATTTGATCTGTAGTCATGAATAGTAAGCAATTGGTTTACATCTTTATAGATATTATTTCTATCAAAAAAATATATATCGTTACCGTTACCACCTCTTAATACTGAAGTCGTACCTCCTTGAGCATTTAAGATATCATCACCTTCTTCACCATAGAGGAAGCTTTGACCACCTCCACCAAGCAAAATATCGGATCCTGAACCACCATAAATCCAATCAGTAACCTCTGTACCTTTTAAAATATTAATTTCATAGGTATCTGTAGGCTTGTAAGTATCTTTCGCCAATCCAATATTAAAGATTTTCTCCGCCTTATTTCCTGCTATATCTGTTGAGATCACTTTATATTTAGCTGAATCCCAACCTACTGTATTATTTAGCTTAACTGTCTGCCATTCACCATTTACCCATTGGTAAACCTCATATGCATCTGTTGGTGCATTAACAATAACTTGGTCATTTTTTGCATCATAACTAAATACAGATTTCAACTCAGATGCCGTCAAATCAAATGTAATGGTTTTAATATCAGTGTAGCTTTCATTTCCTCCAAAATCAGTTACTTTCGCTCTAAAGCTGTATGTACCATCATCAAAGAAATTAGATCCATCACCCAAATGATTAAATTGACGATCAAATTTAATCCACGTCATACCGCCATCTGTTGAATACTGATACTCAACTAAGCTATTTAATTCATTACCTTGAATCGCTAAATCAAACGATGTGTCATTTGTAATACCATCAGTATTTGAGATGCCAGAATCTTCAAAATCAGTAAACGTCAATTCACCTGCAACAGGTGGTGTAATATCCGTAGTGATATAAATCTGATAATCACTTTGGCTTTGACCATCTACACTGATAATTTCAATATTGAGCTGATCATTTAGCCCTTTCGCATCTAAACCAGACTGAGACCATCCTGACTGATATGTGTAAGAACCATCAGCTTTTAATATGAGATGACCATGCTCTGTTGGGTATGTAATTAATTCAACATTGCCCTGACCATTTTCAACTCGGATTTCCTGATCACCTACTCTTAAAATATAGCTTGCTGGCGCTGAAATTCTTCCGTTTGCATCAGCAAAAATGTTTCCTGAAACAGCTTCATAACCATTAAATTCTACTGAAGTGACATCTACTGTTTGTTGAACATTTAAATTTATTGTAGAACTCGAAGCATTCAGACTCAATGTCAACGAATAACTGCCTTTCGATAAGTTCTCAGCAATAATTACTTGTTTATTACTAGATCCAAGACTTGAAATAGAGGAGGAACCACTAGAACTGTATCCAGTGCCAATCAAAGTATAACTATAACTACCGCTAATTCTTCCAGAATAGTTTGTCAAATCAATGAGAATTGATCCACCAGTACCTGTAATATCAAAGTTAAACGTCTGCTTTGCTATACTTCCATAAGAAGAATAAATATCACTGATTTGTGTTTGCTTCTCAACTTTATTCACAAACTGCTCATTTAATTCAAAATCCACATGACCACTTTGAAGATTCGCAATCGGTGCATATATGTTTTTGACTAAAGCATTGTTTGCCTTATCAGTTGCTACAACATCAAACTTTTCACCATTGCTATAAGCCTTGTCTAGACTCACGCTGTACTTGCCAGTTGCATCTGCTACAGCAGTACCAATGATTTTACCATTGTAGCTTACTGCGACTGTCGCACCAGCTTCAGTGGTACCCGTCACTGTCTTGTTATCTGCAGCCAATTCTTGCGTCAAGGTCGCAGGTGCTGTCGTATCAGGCGCTACAATTTCATTTGGCTGGGTTGCATTACCTGCTTGATCAGTAGAAACAATATTTAGCTTCTCACCATTGCTATAAGCCTTGTCTAGACTCACGCTGTACTTGCCAGTTGCATCTGCTATCGCAGTGCCAATGACTTTACCGTTATAGCTAACTTTGACTGTCGCACCAGCTTCAGTGATACCTGTCACTGTCTTGTTATCTGCACCCAATACTTGCGTCAAGGTCGCAGGTGCTGTCGTATCAGGCGCTACAATTTCATTTGGCTGGGTTGCATTACCTACTTGATCAGCAGAAACAATATTTAGCTTCTCACCATTGTTATACGCTTTATCCAAAGTGATGCTGTACTTACCATCAACATTTGCCACAGCAGTTCCGATCACTTTGCCATTGTAGCTAACTTTGACTGTTGCACCAGCTTCAGTTGTACCTGTCACTGTTTTGTTATCTGCAGCCAATACTTGCGTTAAGTTCGCAGGTGCTGTCGTATCAGGCGCTGTAATTACATTTGGCTTGGTTGCATTACCTGCTTGATCAGTTGCCACAACATCAAGCTTTTCACCATTGCTATAAGCCTTGTCTAGACTCACGCTGTACTTGCCAGTTGCATCTGCTATCGCAGTGCCAATGACT
>NZ_JCAKMW010000037.1:0-17549 GCF_059515805.1 Acinetobacter sp. CY05
CCGTAGCTATCCCATAAGCCAAATTTAGTTTTTCCATATTCAACATACCCATCAGCATATTTTAGTCCTGATTTTTTAAATGGTATCCATCCAAGCGATCTTCGTGCTGACGTCTTGTTGCTTACACGCCATTTCAGCTTTGCTTTTTTAAATTGCTTTCTTCGAGTGATCAGTTCTTCTGTAATCGCTTGTACGGTTTGACTATGTAGGTTGCATTGCTTAGATGTACCTTTGGTGTATTTTGCAATATCGTATGCCGATAGAAATTCACCTTTACGCTTAAGATGCTTAAACCCTAAATCATTCACATAATTCCAAACAAAGTTGACCTCTGATGCGAGTTGGTCTAGCACCTTGCAATGTTTGTCTTTTATGCGTAATTTAAGGGTTTTCATTATTAAAATATATTTAGGCTATGAGTAATAGGCAAGAGATTAGAACAGGTCGTCACTGTGTTTTTAATATGCACGCTCATTGAGTCTTTGTAGCTAAATATCGTAGAGATGTTTTTACCAAAGACATGCTCGAAACAATGTATGAAGTGTTTGAACGTATCTGCTTAGACTTTGAAGCTGAGTTGCTAGAGTTGAATGGTGAACATGATCATGTACACCTATTGATTAATTATCCACCTAAAGTTGCTGTTTCAAATCTAGTGAATAGCTTGAAAGGTGTATCGAGTCGTCATTTAAGAAAACAATTTCCTGAAATCAGAAACAAGCTATGGGGTAATGCTTTGTGGTCGCCTAGTTACTTCGCTGCATCGTGCGGAGGTGCGCCTATCGGGATTATTAAGCAGTATATCGAACAACAGCAAACACCGCATGAATGGCTTACGTCAGTCGCTTATATCCTCGGGCTAAACCCAGACATTTTACGCTCCATCGGATAAAAATTGAGCTCATGGGTTGAGATTCTGACTGACAGCGTTACTTTTCTATGCTCTCAATAGTTCAAGCTAGAATGTCTATCACGTGTAGAATATGAGCAAAATAATTTACATCGAAATTTGTGCTGCAAAGCTGAGAGCATCAATCTCGATTATAACGCGTTTAAAATTTACGTTTGAAGCCAATGTAATGAGATCTAAAAAGATAATCCGAATCATCAAAACCTAAACCAAAAGCGACGCTGCAGTTCTAATATTTTTTTGAGTTTCGCAGCGAAACTTGAGAAATTATGTTATCTATACATGACAACAAAAAATTGAACATGGGATAACAATGACAAGTGCATATATTGTAGAAGCGGTACGTAGTGCAGGTGGCCGTCGTAATGGAAAGTTAAGCGATATCCATGCAGCAGATTTAGGGGCTGATGTGATTAATGCTTTGCTAGAACGTAGTCAAATTGATCCCCATACGGTGGATGATGTGATCGTAGGCTGTGTAACTCAAGGTGGCGAACAAGCTTTTTCTTTTGCACGCAATGTTATTTTAGCCTCGCAATTACCACAACATATTCCAGGAGTAACCATTGACCGTCAGTGTGGCAGTTCACAACAAGCGATTCAATTCGCTGCGCAAGCGGTCATGTCAGGTACACAGGACGTTGTGATTGCTGCGGGTGTAGAAAGTATGAGCCGTGTGCCTATGTTTAGTAATATTCAATTGGCTGCTCAAGCTGGTTTAGCAGCAGATCCTTTAAGTGAACGGATTAAACAGCGTTTTGGGGTTAATGCATTTAGTCAATTTCAAGGCGCGGAAATCTTGGCAAAGAAATATGATTTAAGCCGTGAAGATCTCGATCAATATGCATTACAGAGTCATCAACGTGCGCAATATGCTATTGAACAGCAATTATTTGACTCTGAAATTGTGCCGATCCAATTGGCTGATGGTACATGGCATAGCCAAGATGAAGGTGTGCGCTTAGGGGCCACTTTAGAGGCAATTGCAAGTGTTAAGCCACTACAAGAAGAGGGCATAATTAGCGCGGCCAATGCCAGTCAAATTTGTGATGGTGCCAGTGCTGTATTGATTGTAAGTGAGCGTGCTTTAAAAGCATACGGGCTTACTCCTAAAGCTCGCATTATCAATTTAACGGTTACAGCAGGGGATCCAGTCATTATGCTAGAAGAGCCCATTTTTGCTACACAAAGTGCGTTAAAAAAATCAGGCTTAAGTTTAAATGATATTGATCTGTTTGAGGTGAATGAAGCTTTTGCAAGCGTACCATTGGCATGGTTAAAGGTTTTAGAGGTAGACCCTGAAAAAGTGAATAAATTTGGTGGTGCAATTGCCTTAGGTCATCCTTTAGGTGCAAGTGGCACCAAACTTATGTCTACCTTATTACATGGTCTACAACGTGAAGGAAAGCGCTATGGTTTACAAACCATGTGTGAAGGCGGTGGTATGGCCAACGTAACGATTATTGAGGCCTATACCTAACCACGGCGAAAAATATTGCAAGGTTTAACGTGTAAGTAAACCTTGCATTAAAATATCAACCATCTGGGTGACCACCTCATTGGCGCTTAATTCACCATCGATACGATACCAATTGGCAGCACTGTTCATAGCACCGGTGAGCGTCACTGCCAGTAACTTAGCAGGATGTTGCTGGCTGATAGCACCTTCTTGCATGGCTTGTTGTAACATTTCAACAAAGGCTTGGTGCACTTGACGCTTTTGTGCATGTAGTTGAGTTTGTGCTTCGGCTGAAAGTACGTCATCAGGGGTTAAAATCACGCAACGGCCAAAATCATCCAAGATTCTTAAACCATATAAATATAAAAATTGGCGGATGCGTGTTGCGCCATCAAAATGTTGTTGTTGAACCTGCTGAGCGGCTTGTAATAAATGTGCGACACCCGCTTCTAAACAGGTCATTAAAATCTGTTCTTTATTGCCCAAATAGTGATAAATGGTCGGTTTGGAAATTTTCAAACTATGTGCCACTTCATCTAAAGACGTTGCATGAAAGCCTTTTTGGTTAAACATTTTAACTGCAGCTTGCATCAGCGCTTCGCGTTTGACCTGACGTTCAAGTTGTTTTTGTTCGGCGCTAATCAGTTGAAAATCAATATCCATATTCACTCATTATTCTGCTCATTCATTCTGATGTTAGCTTAAGTCAATACTGTTCTGCATAAAATGAACCCATGGGTCACGATCTTAAATAAGCAATAAGTGCTGAAAAATCACCTATTTTTATTATGCTTTAGTCTTAAAATTTAAAATTGTTGACAATCATTGTTGAAAAAAACATCTTTTCATCTTATTTTGAACATATATTCATCATATTGTTGACAATCTAGGCAAAACTGCATGGAAGCACTTTTAGACAAAACCCATAATCTTACGCTCACAGATCAACTTTTTGAAAAAATTCAGCATGCGATCATTTGTGGAGACTTGCCAGCAGGGAGCAAAATCTCTGAACCCGAGTTGGCGCGTATTTATGGAAGTAGTCGTGGTCCATTGCGTGAAGCCATTCATCGCTTAGAGGGGCAGAAATTAGTAGAACGCACGGCGCATGTGGGTGCACGCGTGGTATCGCTATCTACACAGCAACTCACTGAGCTGTATCAAATTCGCGAAAACCTTGAAGGGCTCGCTTGTCGTTTAGCAGCACAAAACATTGATAAAGAGCAAATTTTAGCCCTACGTGAAGTGTTGCGTTTGCATAGTGAAGACCCAAATTTTAAACAAGGTAAAGGTTACTATTTACAGCATGGTGATGATGATTTTCATTACTGCATCATTCGAAGTTGCGGTAATAAAATCTTAGAAAAAATGCTCTGCTATGAGCTTTATCATTTGATTCGTATGTATCGCATACAGTTTTCTAATACACCTAATCGTCCGCGCAAAGCATTAATGGAACATCTACACATTCTAGATGCAATTGCAGATGGCGATGGTGAATTGGCTGAGTTACTGATGCGTCGTCATATCGCAGCATCTTATCGCAACATTAAGAATAATATCGTTTTATAACAAGGAGAGACACATGTCACAACTTACAGCAGGTCAAAAATTCCGCGAAGCGGTTGCAACAGAACATCCACTTCAAGTCGTTGGTGCAATTAATGCCAACCATGCTTTGTTGGCAAAACGTGCCGGTTATAAAGCAATTTACTTGTCAGGTGGTGGTGTAGCAGCAGGTTCGTTAGGATTACCTGATTTAGGAATTAGTAATTTAGATGACGTGTTGACTGACGTACGCCGTATTACCGATGTATGTGATTTACCTTTACTAGTAGATGCTGACACAGGTTTTGGTGCCTCAGCGTTTAATATTGCTCGTACGACCAAATCTTTAATTAAATTTGGTGCAGCAGCGATGCATATCGAAGATCAAGTAGGGGCAAAACGTTGTGGCCACCGTCCTAATAAGGCAATTGTGACTCAGCAAGAAATGGTCGATCGTATTAAAGCAGCAGTCGATGCACGTACCGATTCTAGCTTTGTGATTATGGCGCGTACCGATGCGTTGGCTGTAGAAGGCTTACAAGCAGCGATTGATCGTGCGGGTGCTTATATTGAGGCAGGTGCTGACATGCTATTCCCTGAAGCAATCACTGAACTAGAAATGTATCGTCAGTTTGCTCAAGCGACTAAAGCCCCTATTCTTGCCAATATTACTGAATTTGGTTCAACGCCATTATTTACTACACAAGAATTAGCATCTGCTGATGTCAGCCTCGCTTTATATCCATTGTCTGCATTCCGTGCTATGAATAAAGCGGCAGAAAATGTCTATAACACGCTACGTCAAGAAGGTACGCAAAAGAACGTGGTTGACACGATGCAAACCCGTCAAGAACTCTATGAACGTATTAATTACCATGCATTTGAACAATATTTAGATGCATCTTTTGTCAAAGCGAAATAAACTGTTATTTTTTAAGTCTAAAAATTACAACTGAAATAGTGCATGAAGCGCTGAGTAGCCCAAAAGCCAAAATAAGGAAAATTAACATGACAAGTGCAGTTACAGCAATTAAACCAAAAAAATCAGTGGCATTAAGTGGTCAAGTCGCAGGTAATACTGCGCTATGTACCGTGGGTCGTAGCGGTAATGATCTGCATTACCGTGGCTATGACATTATGGACTTAGCAGGCCAATGTGAATTTGAAGAAGTCGCTTATCTCTTGGTGCATGGCAAATTGCCCAATCAAGCTGAATTAACCGCCTATAAAACAAAACTTAAAGCATTACGTGGTTTACCAGCAGGTTTAAAAACTGCTTTAGAACAATTGCCACCGTCAGCGCATCCAATGGACGTGATGCGTACTGGAGTATCGGTACTGGGTTGTTTACAACCAGAGCATGAGGACCATAACTACGCTGGTGCGCGTGATATTGCCGACAAATTGATGGCAAGCTTTGGTTCAATGTTGTTGTATTGGTATCACTTTAGCCATAATGGTCGTCGTATTGAAGTTGAAACACAAGATGATTCGATTGGCGCGCACTTCTTGCACTTACTACATGGCAAAGCCCCATCGCAAGATTGGATTGATGCAATGCATACCTCGTTAATTTTATATGCAGAGCATGAATTTAACGCTTCTACCTTTACGTCGCGTGTGATTGCGGGTACAGGTTCTGACATGTATTCAACCATTGCGGGTGCCATTGGTGCCTTACGTGGTCCAAAACATGGTGGTGCCAATGAAGTTGCTTTTGTTATTCAGCAACGCTATAACGATGCAGATGAAGCGGAAGCGGATATTCGCAAACGTGTTGAAAATAAAGAAGTCGTGATTGGTTTCGGTCACCCTGTCTATACCATTGCTGACCCACGTAATAACGTAATTAAGAAAGTGGCTTTAGATTTAGCTGAAGCGCAAAACAACAAAAAAATGTATCTCATCGCGGAACGTTTAGAAGCGGTGATGAAAGAAGTGAAAAACATGTTCCCGAACCTTGATTGGTTTAGTGCGGTGAGCTACCACTTAATGGGCGTACCAACAGCGATGTTTACCCCGTTATTTGTGATTGCACGTACTGCAGGTTGGGCAGCGCATGTGATCGAACAACGTCAAGACGGTAAAATTATCCGTCCAAGTGCGAATTATACTGGCCCAGAAGACTTAAAATTCAAACCATTGGCGGAGCGCGTTTAATGAATCAGCTGTACCGTAAACGCTTAGCGAATACCAATTTAGACTATTATGATGTACGCCAAGCAGTCGAAGACATTCAAGCGGGAAGCTATGCCAAACTGCCATACACTTCTAAGGTGTTAGCAGAGCAATTGGTGCGCCGCGCTGAACCTGAACAATTGACGGCTTTTTTAACCCAGTTAATTGAAAATCGTCAAGATTTAGACTTTCCTTGGTATCCAGCACGTGTCGTGTGTCACGATATTTTAGGTCAAACTGCACTGGTCGATCTTGCGGGTTTACGTGACGCGATTGCCGACAAAGGCGGTGATCCTGCCAAAGTTAACCCAGTGGTACCGACTCAGCTGATTGTCGATCACTCATTGGCGGTGGAATATGGCGGTTTTGATCCTGACGCGTTTGAAAAAAATCGTGCCGTAGAAGATCGTCGTAACGAAGACCGTTTCCATTTTATTGAGTGGACCAAAACCGCTTTTGAAAACGTCGATGTCATTCCTGCGGGTAATGGCATCATGCACCAAATTAACTTGGAAAAGATGTCTCCAGTGGTGCAAAACCGTGATGGCGTGGCTTATCCAGACACTTGTGTGGGCACAGACTCACACACGCCACATACCGATGCGTTAGGCGTGATTTCAATTGGTGTGGGCGGACTTGAAGCTGAAAATGTAATGTTAGGCCGTGCTTCTTGGATGCGTGTACCAGATATCATTGGTGTTGAACTCGTTGGTCAACGTCAAGCCGGCATTACTGCAACCGATATTGTATTAGCCTTAACTGAATTTTTACGTCAAGAACGTGTCGTAGGTGCCTATTTAGAATTCTTTGGTGAAGGTGCTGACAGTATGTCTGTGGGTGACCGTGCCACGATTTCTAATATGACGCCTGAATATGGTGCCACGGCTGCGATGTTTTACATCGACCAAAACACCATTGACTATTTAACGCTCACTGGTCGTGAAGCTGAACAAGTGCAATTGGTTGAAACCTATGCCAAAGAAATTGGTCTTTGGGCAGCCGATATGACTGAGGCACACTATCCACGCGTCTTACGTTTTGATTTATCGCAAGTGACACGTAATATTGCAGGGCCATCAAACCCGCATGCGCGTGTATCAACCAGCGATTTAAAAGCCAAAGGCATTGCAGGTAATTTAGACGTAGCGCGCGCACAAGAAGCAGAAGGTTTAATGCCAGATGGCGCAGTGATTATTGCCGCGATTACCTCATGTACCAATACCTCAAACCCACGTAATACGGTGGCGGCAGGTTTATTGGCACGTAAAGCCAATGAACTGGGCTTAACCCGTAAGCCTTGGGTAAAATCATCTTTTGCACCGGGGTCTAAAGCAGCAGCACTGTATTTAGAAGAAGCGGGTGTACTTGAAGATTTAGAAAAGCTTGGCTTTGGTATTGTGGCTTATGCCTGCACCACCTGTAACGGCATGTCAGGCGCATTAGATCCAGTGATTCAACAAGAAATCATTGATCGCGACTTATATGCGACTGCAGTGTTATCAGGTAACCGTAACTTTGACGGTCGTATCCATCCATACGCTAAACAAGCCTTCTTGGCATCGCCACCACTGGTCGTTGCCTATGCAATTGCCGGTACGATTCGTTTTGATATTGAAACCGACTCATTAGGCAATGATAAAGACGGCAATCCAATTTATCTCAAAGATATTTGGCCATCGGATGCAGAAATTGACGCTTTGGTGAAAGAGGCAGTGAAACCTGAGCAGTTTAAGAAAGTCTATATCCCAATGTTTGATTTAGGCAAAGCTGAAAAATCAGCAAGTCCGTTATATGACTGGCGTCCGCAAAGTACTTATATTCGTCGTCCGCCATATTGGGAGGGGGCACTCGCTGCACCGCGTACTTTAGCGAATATGCGTCCATTGGCGATTTTAGGCGATAACATCACCACGGATCATTTATCACCATCCAATGCGATTGTATTAGATTCTGCGGCAGGTGAGTACTTAGCTAAAATGGGCTTGCCTGAAGAAGATTTTAACTCATACGCAACCCACCGTGGTGATCATTTAACTGCACAGCGTGCAACACTGGCCAACCCTAAGCTATATAACGAAATGGTCGTGCGTTCTGACGGTACCATTAAGCAAGGTTCTAAAGCGCGTGTCGAGCCAGAAGGCGAAGTAATGCGTATGTGGGAAGCGATTGAAACCTACATGAACCGTAAGCAGCCTTTAATTGTGATTGCGGGTAAAGATTACGGTCAAGGTTCAAGCCGTGACTGGGCAGCCAAAGGCGTGCGTTTAGCGGGTGTGGAAGCCATTGTTGCTGAAGGTTTTGAACGTATTCACCGTACCAATTTGGTGGGTATGGGCGTATTACCGCTTGAGTTTAAAGCCGGTACAGACCGTAAAACTTTAGGTTTAGATGGTACTGAGCTATACAGTGTAATTGGTAATATTGCACCGCGTTCGACTTTAACGTTGGTGATTGAACGTGCCACTGCTGATGGTAAAAATGAAATTGTGGAAGTACCTGTAACGTGCCGTTTAGATACAGAGGAAGAAGTGTCTGTGTATGAAGCGGGTGGGGTATTACAGCGTTTTGCACAAGACTTTTTAGAAGCGAGCGAAAGCACTGAATCTACTGAGGCAATTGCTTAATATTTTTGCCTAAAGTGATTGAAATTGTTTAAAAAAAGCCCCACCGTAAGGTGGGGTTTTTCACAAAAAATATAATTAAACATCTAAGTTACTTTAATATTTATCTAATTTTTAATTAAACTCAAAGTTCCTCAAGATCTATTACTTTATTTAATTTTAAAAAAAGTTAAAGGTTAATTACATGAATGAGTTAGACAGTGTACAAAAGATTGAATTATCTAAATATCTAATGAAATTCTTGACAGAAGGGGACTGGCAAGAATTATTGATCTTGACGGGTTTGGAAAAAAATATAATTGGAATCAATTATATAAAGATGTTCATTGGGGAAATGATAGTTTAAAAAGTAGTTGTATATCCGCTGTTAACATTGTGCTAGCTAATAGCCCTGATAACCTGAATCATGTATGGAATTTAGAGGCTGTACAATACTCATTAAAAAGTGAAAACCCCAAACTTTATGAGGTAATTAAAAATATCGTTAATGAAGAAGCACTAAAAACAGTAGTAATACCAACGTTACTTCATATTAGTAAGAACGTATTTCAAGCATTGAATGAAGCTGAATTGCTTATTGAGGAAGCAGGTGCTTCAAGCGCATATGATCGTATGCATACAGCTTTACATGGATTTTTACAAACAGTCTGTGATAAAAATAATATTCAATATGGCAGTCTAGAATCTATCACCGCTCTATTACCTAAAATAAACGCACTTATAAAATCTAAGGTGATAGATGATGGCAGAAATGAAAGAGTTTTTATGATGTTACGTTCTGTAGGGGCAATTTTGGAAAATATCAACTATTTGCGAAATAATCACAGTATGTCACATCCAACTGAAAATTTACTCAATGAAAGTGATGCACGCTTCGCAATTAATTTAGCTCGTTCAATGATGTCTTACATAGATAGTTTGTTGGAAACTATTTAAATTGTTAATAAAAAACCGCCTTTCGGCGGTTTTTTATTTAGCAGACGCGGTTTTCTAATTTAAACATTTCGTTTAAACCCGTATAAAAACTACGACCGTCTAGATTCAGTTCAATTTCTGTACCTGAAGCAAGTAAAACCTTTTTACCCACTTCAACCCATTTAAAACCATCATTTGTATTTTGACGCTTCTTATTTGCAATTAACGACACAACAATTTCATGACCATTTACAGATTTTGCAATTAAATTTTCAGTTTGCTTTAACATATATATACCAATAACTTTTTACAGCGCGATAATTTGGCGCTTAAATATTTTTAAAATTCAAATAATTCAATACTTGACTTGATTTTAACAGAACATACAACGATCTAAATGAAAGATTTAGATACAAGGAGATTAATAGGCAGTTAATCTAGAAGAGGTCTAAAACGACTTAAAATATATGTTTTGTTATTGTGATAATAAACTACATATCTCATGTAGTCAGGTGCATCACTTTTCTCGTTGGTAGCGGGAGCTGGATTTGAACCAACGACCTTCGGGTTATGAGCCCGACGAGCTACCAGACTGCTCCATCCCGCATCAACGAAGTCACTTTATACGCCTAATATTCATTAAATGCAAATTTATTTGGCCTTTTTGCATTTTTTTTCATAAAAGGTGTAATTTCTAAGCGATTGACTTCTTTAAAACCAAAATATGCTGCTTATAGGTTAGAAAACAATTCGAAGCATAAACGGCGTAGCCATTGATTGCCTGGATTTTGATGTACACGTGAATGCCAGTGCTGTTTCACCCCATATTCAGGGAAATCATAGGGCAATTTTAAAATATTCAAATGCCCACGTGATAAGAGTACGTTACTTAAATAGTTTGGGATCGTTGCAATTGCATCGGTCTCTTGCACCACTAAGCCAACGCCTAAATAACTGGGCAAACGCACCAAGATATTACGTTTAATGCCGAGCTTTTGTAATTCATGCTCAACCACGTAATGCCCCCCAGTCGCCAAAATATCAATATGTAATTCACTGGCAAATTGTTCTGAACTGAGAGTGTCACCGGTTAGCCGTGGATGATTTGCATTGGCCACTACAACGTAGTGCTGCTTAAAAAGCGTCTGCTGATAAAAGCCTGCTTCAAGCTGTGGCAAGAAGCCAATGGCAAGATCAATTTCTCCAGAAGCCATTAACGCTTGGGTTTGCGTATCAATTGGAACAATATTTAAACGAATATAAGGTGAATGTTCACGTAAGTAATTAATCAGCTTTGGCAATAAGACTAAATGACTAATGTCCGTCATACTAATATTAAACTGATGACTCGAAGTTTTCGGATCAAAAGCTAGGTTAAAGTCATTAATACTTTGTAAACGCGCTAAAACATCATGCACCTCTGGAAATATATTATTAGATAAATCAGTTGGTTGCATGTTATTTCCAATCCGAACAAACAAAGGATCATGAAAATGCTCACGCAATTTATTTAAACCAATACTCACCGTCGGTTGGCCAATCCCCAGTTCAATTGAAGCCTTAGAAACGCTTTGATGCTTGTAGATCGCATGAAAAATATTCAATAAACGTGTATCAATGTCCATATTTTGCCCAAATTTTCTGTATTGATTTTATCAATACAGGGTATTGAGATTTGGTTATAGATTCAAGTGGATTCGATTGTTAAATTAATTTCAACGAACGAACACAACAACGCCGGAGAGTGTTGTTAATCACAATCTAGAGGACATGCGATGGAACAGCTCGCCACATTAGCAGACTTACCAACTCGCTATATTGATGATTTAAAGCAAAGTAACTTAGTGCCATTATGGCCAAGTTTACGTAATGTTTTACCACCGGTAAAACCGATTCCAAACACACAAAGCATTGTTTGGAAATACAATGAAATTAAGCCTTTATTATTAGAGGCTGGTGAGTTAACCCCAATCGAAAAAGCGGAACGTCGTGTCTTGGTGTTGGCAAATCCTGGCCATGGCTTAGAAAACATGCGGGCCACTTCAGTGATTTATTTGGGTATGCAATTACTGTTACCCAATGAGTGGGCGCCTGCACACCGTCATACACCCAATGCAGTACGTTTGATTGTTGAAGGTGAAAAAGCCTATACCACTGTTGAAGGTAAAAAATGCCCAATGGAAAAAGGCGATTTGATCCTGACCCCATCTGGCTTATGGCATGAACACGGCCATGACGGTGATGAACCTGTGATTTGGTTAGATGTCTTGGACTTACCGCTTGTTTACTATATGGAAGCATCATTTGTTGAAGGTGGTGATTGCCAGCCGATCCAACGTGTTGAAAATAAACCACGTTATGCAGCAGGCTTAGTGCCGACAGTACAGCATATCCGTGGCGAACAAAATTACCCAATGTTGCGTTACCCATGGTCAGATGCCAAACAGTTACTGATTGATTTAGCAGCTGAAAATACTGCTGGCCCAGTACAAGTAGCTTATGTCAATCCTGAAACGGGTGAAGATTGCCAAAAAATTATTGGTTATTCAGCACTGATGGTGCGTCCTGGTGAGAAAGTGCAATTAGAACCACGCTCTGCTGCCATGGTGTTCCATGTGATTGAAGGTGAAACCAGCATTACCATTGATGGCAAAGCCTCACATTTAGATACAGCAGATACCGCATGTGCACCTTGTTTTGCACACATTGATTTAATCAATAACTCACAGACAGCATGTTTCTTATTTATTGCCGATGAAGCACCAATTCAAAAGAAACTTGGTCTGTACTCAACTCGACCACGTGGCGAATAGTTTTTAAGGATGAACGACATGTCAAATCAAATGCCTATTTTAATTGCCGGGGGCGGTATTGGTGGTTTTGCAGCTGCACTTGCGTTAGCAAAACGTGGTTTTAAAATTAAAGTTTTAGAGCAAGCACCACAAATTGGTGAAATTGGTGCAGGTATTCAGCTCGGTCCAAATGCATTTAACGCTTTTGATGCCTTAGGCATTGGTGATCGTGCCCGTGCCCGTGCAGTCTACACCGATTATATGGTGATGCATGACGCATTGGATGAATACCAAGTGGGCCGCATCGAAACTGATGACAAATTTATTCAGCGTTTTGGTAATCCGTATGCGGTGATTCACCGTGCTGATATTCATGGCTCATTGGTTGAAGGTGCCCAAGAAATTGGAGATATCGAAATCATTACTGACTGCCGTATTGTCAGTGTAGATCAAGATGCAGATAGCGTGACTGTGATTGACCATAAAGGTAACACTTACATTGGGCAGGCACTCATTGGTGCAGATGGGGTGAAATCAATCGTACGTGAAAAATACGTGGGTGATCCTGCTTTAGTTACAGGCCATGTGGTGTATCGTGCCGTAGTACCTAAGGCCGAATTCCCAGAAAACCTACAATGGAATGCAGCCAGCATTTGGGTCGGGCCAAACTGTCACTTAGTCCATTATCCACTCCGTGGCGGTGAAGAGTACAACGTAGTGGTGACCTTCCATAGCCGCGAACAAGAAGAGTGGGGCGTCAAAGACGGCTCTAAAGAAGAAGTATTGTCTTACTTCCAAGGCATTTGTCCGAAAGCACGTCAGTTAATTGAGTTGCCAAAATCATGGCGCCGCTGGGCCACTGCCGATCGTGAACCGATTGATCAATGGACCTATGGCCGTATTACCTTATTAGGCGATGCTGCGCACCCAACCACGCAATATATGGCACAAGGTGCATGTATGGCGATGGAGGATGCAGTAACTTTAGGTGAAGCATTACGTGTAACCGATAATAATATCGCAGCAGCATTTGATATCTATCAACGCGCTCGAGTGGCACGTACCGCGCGTATTGTGTTGTCATCGCGTGAAATGGGCAAACTTTACCATGCTAAAGGCGTACAACGTATGGTACGTAATGATTTATGGCGTGGTCGTCAAAGCCAAGATTTTTACAATGCGATGGCGTGGTTATACGACTGGAATGTAGAGAATTGCCTCGACGCAGCCAAAAACTATACGGGGACTGCCGCATGAAAATGTATGGTTTTTTCCGAAGCGGTACCTCACACCGTACCCGTATTGTTTTAAATCTTAAACAGATTAGCTATGAACTACTGCCGATTTCACTCATGAAAAATGAGCATAAAAATGCAGCGTTTCAAGCCATTAATCCACAAGGTTTTGTGCCTGTATTGGCCATCAATGACCAATTGCTCATTCAAAGTCCAGCCATTATTGAATGGTTAGAAGAAACTCACCCCGAACATCCATTGCTACCAAGTGATGCGCTTGGACGTGCCAAAGTACGTGCCTTAGCGGCGGTGGTGGGCTGTGATATCCATCCAATTAATAACAAACGGATTTTGGAATATCTACGCAACACCTTAAAGCTCGATGACGCACAAGTAGAAAGCTGGTGCCAACACTGGATTGATGAAGGTTTTACTGCACTAGAAACACTTTTGGCAGCAGATCCAAACCGCGGTGATTTTTGCTATGGCAATCAACCCACCCTTGCTGATGCCTATTTGATTCCGCAAGTGGATTCATCAAAACGCTTTAAAGTGGATATGAGCAAATATCCAAATATTCAAAAAATTTATGATGCATGTATGGCCTTGCCTGCGTTCCAAGCAGCTGCGCCAATGAATCAACCCGATGCTGCTTAAGCACAACTGAATCAATATACTTAAGGAAAGAAACATGAGTTTCGTATTTAACCCAATGCCAATCGTCGGTCTACCTGTTAAAGATACAGACGCGTTATTCCCAGTACGTCGTGTTTACTGCGTCGGTCGTAACTATGCTGCACATGCACGTGAAATGGGCTTTGATCCAGATCGTGAACCACCATTTTTCTTCTGTAAGCCAAACGACCCAGAATCAATCGTGCCGGTTCCTGCAGGTGAAGAAGTGACGATTCCATATCCAACACAAACCTCTAACTATCACTATGAAATCGAATTAGTGGTGGCCATTGGTAAAGATGGTAAAAACATCTCCGTTGAAGAAGCAGCTGAATATGTATTTGGTTATGCAGTAGGTTTAGATATGACTCGTCGTGACCTACAAATGGCGCACCGTGAGAAAGGTCGTCCTTGGGAAGTGGGCAAGGCATTCGATTACTCAGCTCCTGTGGGTTTGATTCACACCATTGAGCAAACTGGTGAAATTACATCAGGTGACATTCATTTAACGGTAAATGGTGAAACCAAACAACGTAGTGATTTAACCCACTTACTTTGGAATGTTGCAGAAACCATCGCGAATCTTTCAACATTGTTTGAATTAAAAGCGGGTGATTTAATCTTTACAGGTACACCAGAAGGGGTAGGCGCAGTGGTTCGTGGTGACCAGATGCGTGCAGAAGTCGCAGGCTTAACAGGCATCACGGTAAATGTTGCCTAAAGCGCTTTGATTGAAATGCCCTCAAGTCACCTTGGGGGCATTTTTCGCAAGGGATGCATAGCGTCGCGTCACGACGAGAAAGGAGAGATGTCATGTCTCAAAATCAACAGATAGATGTACAAAATTTTATTGATCAAAATCCGCTATCGCGCTCACAAAAGCTGATTATGTGGTTATGCTTTTTGATTGTTGCGATTGACGGCTTTGATACAGCGGCTGTTGGCTTTATTGCCCCAGCATTAAAAGCCGAATGGGCATTAACAGCAACAGATTTGGCCCCTTTATTTGGTGCAGGCTTATTTGGCTTAATGGCAGGTGCTTTAGTCTTTGGTCCACTTGCAGATAAATTTGGTCGAAAACCCATTTTAGTGGGCTCTGTGATTCTATTTGGCTTAGCGAGTTTAATTAGTGCTTTTACTACAGACCTACAATCTTTAGTGATTTGGCGCTTTATTACCGGTTTAGGTCTTGGCGGCGCAATGCCCAATGCCATTACTTTAACGTCAGAATATAGCCCAACTAAACGTCGTTCGAGTTTAGTGACTTTAATGTTCTGTGGTTTTACTATTGGTTCGGCTTTAGGTGGTATTGCATCAGCACAATTACTTCCCCATATTGGTTGGCATGGTATTTTAATGATTGGTGGTATTTTACCATTACTCACAGTGCCTTTTTTAATGTGGTTATTACCTGAGTCACTACGTTTTATGGTGCTTAAAAATCATGCACAACATAAAATCGAACGTGTCATGCAACGTATTGCACCGCATATAAAGCAACTACCTAGTTTATCACCAGGCAGTAACGAAGTTAAAAACGTCGGCATTAAAGAATTGTTTAGCCGTCAATATGCCTTAGGCACGATTTTAATCTGGTGTACTTTCTTCATGAGCTTGCTGATTATTTATATGATCTCAAGCTGGATGCCAACCCTATTAACCAATGAAGGCTTCAACTTAGTCAATGCTTCATGGCTCACCTCAATTTTCCAAATTGGTGGAACGATTGGTGCAATCGTGATTGGGATGTGCATGGACAAAGTTGATCCTGCTAAAGTGCTCAGTTTCGTTTACGTGTTAGGCGGAGCTTTCCTCATTTGCTTAGGCTTAGGTATTGAACAAGGGAATCTATTGCTCTTGATGCTTGCCATGTTTGGTGTAGGTGTGGGTATTAGTGGTTCTCAAGTTGGTGTTAATGCTTTTACTTCAGGTTTTTATCCAACTCATTGCCGTGCAACAGGGGTAAGTTGGGCCAATGCTGTTGGTCGTTCAGGCTCGGTCATTGGTTCGGTGATTGGCGGATGGTTAATGTCACTCAATCTATCAAGCTTTGAAATTATGTCTGTTCTGGCTATTCCAGCTTTCTTTGCTGCTTTTGCGTTATTTATGATTAAACGTCTGAAACAAAAAGAGCAGAGCTTACATCTTAATGTTGTAAAGAGTTAAATTAACTTTTGCAATTAAAAAGCCCGCAATTGCGGGCTTTTTAATTTGAGATATAATTTGTTTATATTTTGGAAAATGTGATATTCGGCACGATTTATTGAAATAATTTGTCATTACAATAAGAGAAAAATATTAAACTTATAATAACAAAAAGCTGAAATTTATTATAAGCATGATCTTTATAAATCAAATATTTAAATTTCTATATATAACCCGAATCATGGATAAGCCTAGTTTCACATCGTTGTAAATTGAGGCTTATTCTGATGGCAGATTTGATAAGCACAGAGTGATGCATAAATCCCAGCGAAATAACCTGAAATAGAACGATGGCGACTGCTTACTAGGTTGTATTGTTGCTTCAATAAGCTAAAGATCGTCTCTATTTTATTGCGTTGTCTCAGCATAAGCTCATCCTCTAATGAGAGTTCTAATGGTCGCATGTTCTTGCGATGATACGTAATCAATTCAACACCTTGCGCTCCTAGCTTATCTTTTAAAATCTCACTGATGTAGCCACGATCTCCAAAGATCTTCCCCTTATAGCCTTGCGCTAACTTTGGTAGAACCTTTATATCTGAAGTATGGCCATTCGAGAGTTGGGTCTGAATAAATTGACCCTGAGCATCCACCAATACATGCAATTTGCATCCATAGAACCAACCCATTGAGCTTCTACCTCGTGTGGCAATTTGTTTTAAAGATTTATGGCGTTGAATACGCTGATTTTTACATACAGGTAGAGTTGTAGAGTCAACCCAAGCACACGTTGTTTGAGCATTGGAAGCTAAAGAAATATGTAATGCTTGAAGTGCGAGTTGATGTTGGTTGATCAAATAAATGATCCGTTGATAGGATGGTAATGCTTTAAAAAGCTTGGAGTAAAAGCGCTTTATCATTCCATAAAAGGCTTTGAAATGATAAAGTTGAGAGTTTTTATACCAAACTGCGATAAAGATAATTTCAGATAAGCATAGAACACCTGATCGCTGTCTGACTTTAGGATTTTCTTGTTTTAGATACTGCCAATAGACCGCTTCATTTTTTTGA
>NZ_JCAKMW010000038.1:0-15022 GCF_059515805.1 Acinetobacter sp. CY05
TGTAGTGGTTTAATAAAGTTGGACACCAATTTAGGTGATAATGTATTCACCAAAGAGGTGCTCAATGAGAACAAGACGAACATTTACTCCAGAATTCAAATTAGAAGCAGCAAGCCTTGTACTTGATCAAGGCTATTCAATTTTACAGGCCTGTCGTGCTTTAGATGTTGGGCAGACAGCATTAAAACGTTGGGTTGATCAACTTCAATTTGAACGAACAGGACAATCTCCAACAATGCCTGCTCTAACAGCTGAGCAAAGGGAAATACAACAACTTAAAGCTCGTATCCATCAACTCGAGCAGGAGAAGATGATCCTAAAAAAGGCTACAGCTCTCTTAATGTCAGACGAATTCAAACATATGCGTTGATTGATCAATTAAGAAAGCTAAGCTCTGTTAAATTAATCTGTCGTGCCTTTGGTGTACTGCGTTCAAGCTATTACCATTACCGTTCAACAAGTAAAACTCCTCATCCAGATCGTATCAAGCTTAAAGTGATGATTAAAAGTCTATTTAAGCAAAGTCGTCACTCTCTTGGTAGTCGGGGAATTCGATTTATGTTGTTGAATCAGGGCATTAAGATTGGACGCTATCTGGTACGTAAGTTAATGCGTGAATCAGGTCTTGTTTCCAAACAACGTAAGAAGTACAAATATCAAAGCAACGTAGCTGAAGTCCCTGCTGTTCCAAATATATTAAACAGGCAATTTAAACCTGTTCAGCCTAATCATGTGTGGAGCAGTGACATTACCTATATTTGGACAGGTAAAACATGGGCTTATCTTGCAGTTGTTCTTGATCTGTATGCTCGTCGAGTGATTGGTTGGTCTATGTCGTCCCAAGCAGACCAACATTTAGTCATTAAGGCATTAGATGAAGCATGGCATCGGCGAGGTAAACCGAGTGGCGTGATCTTCCATTCTGATCAAGGCAGCCAATATAAAAGCCTTTTAGTTCGGCATAGGTTGGCGTGCTACGCCATGCAACAAAGTATGAGTCGTAAAGGAAACTGTTGGGACAATGCCCCAACAGAAAGGCTTTTTAGAAGTCTCAAGACTGAGTGGATTCCCAAATTGGGATACAGCTCAATTGAAGAAGCGAAGCTAGATGTTGGTCTGTATCTGATGGAATACTACAATCAGATACGACCTCATCGATTTAACGATGGTATCAGTCCTTGTCAGGCTGAAAATGAACTTAAAACTGTGTCCAATATTTGTTGACCACTACAGTTATTATCTACTTTTTATAAACTACATAACCTTCTTTGATGGTCTCTAACACTTGTATATCTTTAATTTTTTTAGGATCAACTTTTAAAGGGTTCTTATCTAAAATAACCAGATCAGCGAATTTCCCCTTTTCTAGCTTACCCTTAGAGTTTTCCTCAAAATACTGATATGCGGCCCAACTTGTGAGTGAACGTAAAGCGTTATAAGGACTCACCCGTTCATTTGGTCCAATCACATCACCTGAACGACTAATCCGATTCACAGTTGCATGCAAAACCATAAGGCTATTAGGCAAAGCAACAGGAGCATCATGATGCTGCGTAAAAATCATGCCTTTATTTAAAGCGGTCTGTCCGGGAGAGATTCTATATGCTCGTTCTTTACCTAACGTCACATCTCTATGCCAGTCTCCCCAATAATATGTATGCATAGCAAAAAATGAAGGAATAACCTTCAATTCCTTCATTTTATCAAGTTGATCATAACGTGCTGTTTGAGCATGAATTGCGACACTTCTACGATCTTTATGACCATACTTTTGTTCAGCCTGATCTATAGCATGTAAATATTCATCTAGAGCTGCATCTCCATTGGTATGCGCTAGAATTTGCCAGTTGTTTTTATAAGCTGTCTCTATGAGTTGTGCGACATTTTTCTCATCAGGAATAGCTGGATACCCAACATAATTTTTGGGTTGACCCTCTGGTGGATGAGCATATGGCTTGGTTAACCACGCAGTCCGCCCTTGTGGTGAGCCGTCAAGAGAGAGTTTTATACCCGCCACACGAAAGTGATTAGTATAGTTTTTTTGCACACCTACTAATTGCATGTACGGTAACTGAGCCTGAATATCCGGATAACATGCAACATCAACTGTCAGTTTTTTTTGTTCGCCTAAACTTTTCCAAGTTTCACACGCTTCTTTGGTTGCACGTCCTTCCTGTAAGGTTGTAAATCCAAAGCGAAGATATGAGTTAATACCCGCTAGTGCAATTTTCTCATTTGCATCTTGATCAAATTTACCCATTATTGAAAATAATGGCTGGAAAAGTGCCATTTCTTCTAAGACACCATTTGGTTCTTTAGAATCTTTTAAGCGACGAATCACACCACCAGCAGGATCTTTAGTATTTGCATTATATCCTGCCAACATCCATGGCTTTATGATTCATCGCGCCAAGATGCCCAGATTGGTGAATAACCAGCACAGGATCGTCTTTAGAAACTTTATCTAGATCGTCAGCCGTTGGATGACGCTGTTCTTTCAATTGAGCATCATCATATCCGAATCCAATAATCCACTTATATTTTCCAATAATATTCTTGTTTTCAGTTTTCCATTGGTTCAGATTTTGAATTAAAGAATCAATATTTTTCACATTTCCATCAGGAGGTGCCAGTAAATTAGCTGCAAGCGCTTGAAACCCAGCATTATACGCATGACCATGAGCATCAACAAAACCGGGCAGTAATGTTTTTCCATTTAAATCAATTGGTTGACTCTGCGGGGCGATTTCTTTCGCATCAGCTAAATTCCCAACAAAAGCAATTTTTCCGTTTTGTACTAAAACTGACTGAGCATACTGCGGTTGATCTCCAACCATCGTAACAATATCACCATTAAAATAAAGTTGTCCCTGTGACTGCAATGTCTGTGTTGGTTGTAATGAAGAACAAGCCATTATGGAAAAAATTAAAGGTGTGAGTACTAATATTCTTCTCATATTTTTCATCTCTATTATTAATTATATAGATCATTTTATATCAAAATAAGAGCAAAATTTATACAAAAAATCATTTATATCTTTCCCAAACCACCCTGTATTCAACTTCACTTCTCTGCGACTTAAAGGATAGATATTCATACAGCTAAATGCTTATGCACAAGCACAAGCACAAGCACAAGCACAAGTATGTTCTTAAAACTGTTTAAGTTACGATCATGGGGACTTAAACAGTTTTTACATTCCAATACTCTGATTCGTAAATCAGCTCTATTTTTCAGACTGCTGGCAGTGATCTCACAAATGTTGGCTTTTCTTGCTTGGGCAAAGCAACCATAAGATACATACCAACGACCTCTTACATCTTCAACAAATGAGCCTGTTTTAACGCAGTAGGTACTCAAATCGTAGCTGTCCCAAAATTTGAATTAATCCTTAGCATAATGAACATATCCATTAGCATACTTCATAGCGACATCTTGAAGAGTATCCAATTAATGAATATCTTGCTGATTTATTATTGCTGACACACCATTTCAGCTTTACTTTTTTGTATTATTTTCTTCTGATAATGAGTTGTGCTGTCACAGCCTGAATCATTTGACCATGCAAATTGCATTCTTTCGATGGGTCTTTCATATATTGAGCAACCTGATGGGCTCAAAGAAATTCATTATTTATTTTGAGGTGTTTAAAATTCACATCATCCCAGACAAACTTTACCTCTGATGCGAGTTAGTTGATGAGTGGATACTCAACCCATGTTTGTCTTTTATACGCAATTAAAGGGTTTTCATAGGCTAACTTTAGGATTTTTCCTTGAGCTCAATTATTAGGGAGTATTTAAAGTGACAATTTTTATCGCATGATATGCGCCAATCACTTATCTCCTTGTGCTGAACTGCGAGGTTTTACGCTCCAAAGGATAAAAGAAGATGCCATGTGGCATCTTCTTGGAATATCTTAGCGTGCTGCAACAGTCACCAAACGTGTGTCAAAATAAGCATTGATTGCTTCGCTGCCACCCTCTGTCCCATAACCAGAATCTTTCAAACCACCAAACGGTAATTCAGGTAAGCCTAAACCCACATGATTGATGGTGAGCATACCGCTTTGAATATCACGTCCTAGATCTAAACAGGTTTTATTACTGCGGCTATAGGCATAAGCAGCTAAACCAAACTCTAAACGATTGGCTTCTTTTACTGCCTCTTCATAGGTGTCAAATGGGCAACATAAGATTAATGGGCCAAAAGGTTCCTTATGCATACATTCTGCCTCTAAAGGTACATCTTTAAGTACTGTAGGCTGCATAAAATAACCATCACAGACTAAAGCCTCTCCGCCACAGACCAGTTGGGCACCACTCTCTACCGCATTCTTAATTAATTTTTGGATATTGGCATAACCACGCGAATGGATCATTGGACCCATGTCAACGCCCTCTTCTAAACCATTTCCAACTTTTAAGGCTTGTACTTGGACTTTAATTTTCTCGACCACTTCATCATAAACTTCACGTTCAATTAAAAAACGTGTTGGCGCAATACATACCTGTCCTGCGTTACGGAATTTAGACGCGAGCATTTCTTTGACGGCAACATCTAAATCAGCATCTTTAAAAATCAAGACTGGGGCATGCCCCCCTAATTCCATGGTGGCTTTCTTCATATGTTGCCCTGCAAGTGCTGCCAATTGTTTACCCACAGGTGTAGAGCCTGTAAATGAAATTTTACGCACAACTGGATGTGGAATAAGATATTCTGAAATCTCCGCAGGCTCACCATACACCAAGCTCACTACACCTTTTGGTAGCCCTGCATCATGGAAGGCTTGAATCAACTGAGCAGGTGAAGCAGGCGTCTCTTCAGGCCCCTTGATAATAATCGAGCACCCTGCCGCCAAAGCTGCTGACATTTTACGTACGATTTGGTTAATCGGGAAATTCCACGGCGTAAAGGCAGCCACTACACCCACTGGTGTTTTTACCGTATAAGAATGTACATCATGTTGACGTGCTGGAATCAGTTGACCATAACTGCGTACTGCCTCGCCCGCAAACCAATCAATGACATCTGCGGCACTTAGCGTTTCAATTTTAGCTTGTTTGATTGGCTTACCTTGCTCTAAGGTCATGATTTTGGCAATATCATTGGCACGTTCGCGTAACAAAATCGCCGCTTTTTTCATGATCTTGGCACGATCTGCTGCTGCTGTTTCTTTCCATACTTGAAAACCTTGTTCAGCCGCGTCTAACGCAAGATCTAAATCTGCCGTTTTGGCTTTCGCAACACGGCCAATTTCCTGTTCTGTAGCTGGATTTAAAACCGCTAAAGTCTCACCTGCTTGAGCATCTTGCCACTGACCATTAATATAAAGTTGCGTATTTGGATACATACTTGATTTTTCATCCTATTGTTTGATTCTTTTACTGATTCATCTTAGTGCACTTATGAGTATTTTAATGATCAAAAGTACACTATGCGTTTGTTTTTCATTCTTTTGTTATAACTGAATTCCACAGCTAAAGGTAATATTTATTTACAATCCTTGCACAAACTCTCTTTGGTTCAGCTACGTCGAATAGGTTTAAGTGGTGCGCGTATGGCTGCCATTTTTCGTTTTTGTTGATATTGTAAGTAAATACCAATCGCCATAAGGACTAATGCAGCCATACCGGTTGAGACCACTAACACTTGATATTCAGGAATAAATGCCATAGCTATCAAGCATGCACTAATAAAAATAATAACTGCATAGGTTAAGCCAGGGAAAAGCCACATCTTAATTTCAGGTTTTAGCCCTTGTTGTTGCATTTGATGGCGTAAGCGCAATTGAGATACTGCAATCACCAGATACACCAATAGCGCAATCATTCCTGTGGTATTCATTAAGAGGTCCAAAATATCCTTTGGTCGTAATGATTCAAAGAAGTTTAATACAGCCAACCCTAATGCGATTGCACATGATGCCAGCACTGCAAAGACAGGCGTTCCTTTAGTTTGAGTATGTTTAAATAGTTTAGGTGCATCACCACGCTGTGCAAGTGAGTAAAGCATACGCGATGCAGTGTAATGGCCTGAAACAAAACAACTGCTCACAGAAGTTAAGACCACAAAGTTCATCACCCACTGTACGCCAGGAATGCCCAAAAGCTCGAGCGTACGACGGTAACTGCCATAACCTGCTTGACCCAGCAATGGATCATTCCAAGGGACTAAACAGACAATTAAAAAGATTGAGCCAATATAAAACAGGCAAATCCGCCACACGACAGACTTAATCGCACGGCGTGTTTCTTGTACAGGGTTTTTAGATTCAGAAGCGGCAATTGTAACGATTTCAGCACCTAGAAAGGAAAACATGACCCCAAGTAAAGCAATGAGGACTGGTCCCATACCGTTAGGCATAAAACCGCCATGTGCGGTTAAATTACTTAACCCTGCTGTTGCAGCACCACCTTGCCAAAAGTTCATCACTGCAGCAATGCCTACAATAATAAAAGCAGAAATCGCGACCACTTTAATCAGTGCAAACCAAAACTCAACCTCACCATATTTTTTAACTTGCATGAAGTTAATACTACACAGTAGTACAGTCATAATGAGCGTAAACATATTGACACTGATTGTAGGAAACCATTCGTGCAGAATAAGGCCAGCGATATATGCTTCCCATGCCATGAGTAGCACCCAAAACCACCAGTATAACCAACCAATGGTAAAACCCGCCCAGCGTCCGATGGCACGCTCTGCATAGGTAGAAAATGAACCGGTACTCGGTGCTGCAGCAGCCATCTCCCCTAGCATACGCATGATGAATACAACCAAAGCTCCACCCGCTAAGTACGCTAAGATCGCAGCTGGTCCAGCTTTAGCAATAATACCACCCGAACCTACAAATAGGGCTGCGCCAATGACACCGGCAATTGACATCATGGTCAAATGCCGCGTTTTTAATGCTTGACTAAGCCCGTTATTATTTTCCGTTTGCATCGTCATTTGAATTCCTTATTGTGCATCTCAACGTTATGGATTTAAGTTTGAGATTTTTATTATTGGCGTTTGGGTTTATGCAGATCCCATATCTATATTGCGCGGAATACCCAGTCCTGTTTTGTCGTGTTATTGGCAATTTGTCTTGTTTTTTGCACAGGCACGAGTACCATTCTTAAAGCTTTTATAGGTACCAATTCATTGCTGCATTAAAATAAGGTGGCTTTAACTCGCATTACTACTGCTGTATTGGGCTAAGCATTGTCTTAGAGTGTAAAAAGCTTTGAGCATTTCTGGTTCCGGCACACTGGCAAAACCCAGCAGCAAACCACGTTCAGGTGCAGGGTGCTGCGGACTGTAATACAGTGACAAGGCTTTGACTTTAATCCCAGCTTGATAGGCTTGTTCAGCAATTTTTTGATCATCAAAATATGGTGGCAATTGCAGCACCAGATGTAATCCTGCGTCTAGACTAAAAGGATGGATCATGTGTGCGCCTAGGTAGCGCTCGATCAACTCGATTAAGTATTGTCGACGTTTGCTATATAGCACGCGCATACGTCGAATATGTGCCACATAATGCCCTGCATCTATAAATTTTGCTAAAGCACGTTGGGTTAATTGATGACCAGAACGATGCAGTTCATCCAGCATGAGCTTTAAATGCGGTGCTAAATGCTTAGGTACCACCATATAACTCACCCGTAGACCAGGATAGATGGTTTTACTAAAGGTCCCGAGGTAAATTACAGGAGCATCTTCCTCTAACCCCTGTAACGATGGAAAAGGTTGACCTGTAAAACGGAACTCACTGTCATAATCATCTTCGACAATAAATGCCTGTTGTTGCCTTGCTAAATCCAATAGCTCACGCCTTCTCGTTAAGCTTAAATGCGCTCCTAGAGGATATTGATGTGAGGGCGTCACAAAAATAAGTTTAGGTATGGGTGCATCTGTTTGAGGAGATATACCCTGTTCATCTACAGGTTGAGCATGAACTTCTAGTCCATTCATGGTCAAAATATTACGGATTACCCAATAGCCTGGGTCTTCAATCCATACCGGATCACCTACATCACATAAAGCACGGGAGAGTAAATCAATGGATTGATGAGTACCTTCGGTAATAATGATTTGCTCAGCCTCACAACGTACCGATCGAGCAACACGTAAATACTCACATAAGCTGTGCTTTAACTCTTCATTGCCGCCGTGATGACTATAAATCAAGCTCGCCGTATCTGGCATTTGCCCAATACGTGCTTGTATTTTATTAAATAAGCGATGTGGGAACTCGGTAACATCAGGTACACCTGGGACAAAGGCCCCCCATTGAATTGGACGATGATTAACATTGGCTATAAATTGTTGAGCCCTTTGAGATAGTCCATGATTTACCTGTGCTGGTGCGGGCGACTTTTTTACCCATTTTGCTTTAGCATTCAAGTAGTCATCGGGAATTTGTGCACTTACCCATGTACCGCGTCCTGTAAAACCTTGTATATACCCTTGTGCCTCTAATTGCTGGTAAGCATTTAAAACGGTATTACGTGAGATATTAAGCTCTAAGGCCAAGTCACGTGAAGCAGGTAACTTACTATTAGGTGCCATAATTCCTTCACGGATGGCCTCAGCTAAACACTGAAATAAACGTTGATACAGTGCGCCACTGTACTGCTCCGGCAGTTTTTGCTGAATATAATCCGCCAATAAGGTGTGCTTTACCATCATCTTCCTAATCCTGCTCGATAAGATCCATTTATCGCTGCGACATCATGTCACAGTGGCTCTTATCCTAGACATACATCGACCTACTAAGCAAGATACAGACCACATGTATATGTTGCATGCACCCAATTGGCTCCTTATTTAATATTAAAATTGGTACTCGATCATCTTGAGCAATTCAGTGACATTAAGCACATCAACTCACGCGATACAGGACAATAAAAAATGCAAAATCAACAACAAACTCAAGAAAAACAAGCCCAGACTTTAGCTCGGGGGATTGGTGTGCTGTGTGATTGGTACGTTGATCGTGCTGAAAATGCCACAATTTGGAGCACAACGGGCAAAACTTATACTGATTTTGCAGGGGGTATTGCTGTTCTCAATACAGGCCATCGACATCCCAAAGTGATTGCAGCGGTACAAACACAGCTTGATCGCTTTACCCATACCTCATTTCAGGTCACACCTTATGCCAGCTACATTCAACTGTTAGAACGTTTGATTGAATTGGCACCGATTAAAGCACCTGCAAAAGCAGCTTTATTTACCACTGGTGCAGAAGCAGTGGAAAATGCTGTCAAAATTGCCCGTGCTGCCACAGGTCGCAATGGTATTATTACTTTTTCTGGAGCTTTCCATGGACGTAGTTTTATGACCATGGCTATGACAGGTAAAGTTGCACCTTACAAACGCGATTTTGGGGCGATGCCAGCAGGCGTTTTTCATGCTAAATATCCAAATGCCTTAAACAATATTAGTGTAGATGATGCCATTGCAAGTATTGAAGACATCTTTAGCACTGATATTGCGCCTGAAGGAGTAGCGGCTATTGTCGTTGAACCCGTACAAGGAGAAGGTGGCTTTCATGTTGCACCGCAGGAATTCTTGCGTCGTTTACGCGCACTGTGTGACCAACATGGGATCTTGCTCATTGCAGATGAAGTGCAAACCGGTTTTGCCCGTACTGGGCAGGTGTTTGCCATGAATTATCATCAAGATGTACAAGCTGATTTAATGACGATGGCCAAAAGTTTAGGGGGTGGTTTCCCGATTTCAGCCGTTGTTGGTCGTCAAGAAATTATGGATGCTCCTCAACCTGGCGGCCTAGGTGGAACCTATGCAGGTAATCCTTTGGCTGTTGCAGCAGCCCATGCTGTGATTGATGTGATCATTGAAGAAAAACTGTGTGAACGTGCCAACAAACTTGGTGCCCAATTAATTGAGAACTTAGAAGAACTCAAAGAGCAATTCTCTTTTATTCAAGATATTCGCGGTCTAGGTTCTATGGTGGCTGTTGAACTTGAAAATGCCGCTCAAGTTACACAGATTCAACGCTATGCCATGGACAATGGTTTACTGATTTTGTCTTGTGGTAAACGTGCCAACGTCATTCGTTTCCTTTATCCACTGACCATCCCTGATGAACAGTTTAAAGCTGCGCTCACGACGCTCAACGCAGGCTTTGCCTCAGTCGATATTGCTGCAACAGCTTAAAATATATTTCTATAAGCCCGTATATACGGGCTTATTTTAAATACCAGTTTTTCCAAGAGCTACTACCGCGCACTTCAAGTGGTACTGTTGGAATCAAGACTTGAGTTAACACCTGAGTTTGCTCAACTGCTTTGGCTAAACGTGCTTTCATAGAATGAATACATTCACGATCTCCAAACTCACAGCGATCTCCCTCTGTGCCACCGCAAGGACCATTGGCTAGACCTTTTGGACAGGTTTCAGGGCAAATATATAAGGTTTCTCCTAAGCGGCATTGACCACAACTTTCACAGCCCACAACAGCATGCTTACTGAGATGTTCAGTTTGAATTAAAGCACGATCTGCAAGTTTATTTTTCCAAAGTGGGGCTTTAAATAACAGGCGGCCAACACCTTTCCCCAAACTAGATGTAAATACAGCATCATGCATGAGCTGCAACTGTTGATACTTGATTTTATCTTTTTTAGTGACTTTATTCTCAGCAAACATATAGGACGGGATAAATTCATCTCCGCGCTTTAACTGCCATAGTTGCTGCCAAAGGAGCTCACAGGCCTGTAAATCCAAGCCTTGATATGCTTGAATATATTCAGCCAAGCGTTGTTGAGCCGCCAGATCATGACAACTAGATAAATGCACACCAGCAAAGCCTAAATGTTGACAAATCACAATTTGTAAGGCTGCACGGCGATCTGCGTGTTCGGTTAAACCTTGTTGTTTTTCTTGTTCAAGCACGTGCAGCATATGATCAGTAATCACAATACCTGGCACTTTAGTTCTACGCATAAACTTCGCGCGACCCAATGTCAGCGGCATGATACAAGCAAAAATAGGATGCGTATAATGGTGTTGTTTTAGGAAATTTTTAAGCGCTTTAAGCTGATCCAAGTCATAACCCAGTTGCGTGACAATATAATCAGCACCCGCTTTTAACTTTTTATGCAACTTAAAATATTGAGCATCTTTTTCAGCTGCTCGATATTTAAATGGATTAAACGCAACACCAATACAAAAGTTCGCTTTGGCTTTCGCCGCCATGACTGCATTCACGGACTCTAAATAACGGGTACGCTGCTGTGGCTCAAAACAATGCTGTTTAAGTCGATCCCCTGTTAGTAAGAGTAGATTATGTAATCCCTGCGTATTGGCTTGTGCTAAAAATTGCTCTAAATCTTGAATGTCTCGTCCCTTACCTGAAAAATGTAAAATCTTTTCAACCTGTTTAGGATAGTCCAAGGCACGTTGTAAGGGTTCAGGATCATCATCACTATGCACACGATCTGCTAAGGTCATTACACATGGGTAGCCTGCAAGTGAGCTGAGTATAGGCTGTGGCTGAAGGTGGGTCAGACATTCAATTAATAGTGTAAATTGCTTTTTATTGAGTAATGCTGAAAAAGTATCCATAAGCCACGAATTAAGAATAGGTCTACTAAAAACCTGCTCATTATACTACGCAACCTATAAGTATTATGAATAAATATGATAAATTATTTTTATTCATCAGCATGTATGAGCTGTTGAATGACCGTCATGGGCATTGGAATATGTGCTTTGCCATAGATTCACCCAAACAATTCAAAAATGGGCTCTAACCATTCTAACGTTTAGATATAAGTGTTTAGAGCTCAGAATCACTTCTTTTTAGATAAGGTCAGAATTTTCATTAAACTCCGTGTGGCTAAGCTCAAATACTGGGATATCTAACCATTGTGCTTCAGGAAAATGATTATTCAGAGAAACTTTGAGATAGCGAATAGTATCCTTAGAAATCACCTCATCTTTCGCATTATCTTTGTGATTAAAGGCAAGCGCGTGCAAGGGAATTTCATACTGCGCAAGGATAGATAGACTCAATAAAGTATGGTTAATACTACCTAATCGACCCGAGGTAACTAAAATCACAGGGTAATTCTGCTGTTTGACATAATCAATCATAAGCAGATCTTCAGTAAGCGGTACCATTAAGCCACCAGCGCCTTCAACCAAGACGCGATCATACTCAGTGATTAGGCGCTGGGTCGCATCCTGAATTTTTTTAAAGTTGATTTCTCGCCCATCAAGTTTAGTGGCTAAATGCGGCGATGCGGGGTAACTAAAAATCTCTGGCATCGTGAGTTTTTCATGGTCTTCTTTTAATATCCCACAGCCCATAATATGACGGTGACATAAAATATCTTCTGAGGTTTCTTTATTTCCTGTTTGAATTAATTTTTGGGTAATGGTATTAAACCCTTGTTCATTCCATTGTCTAGCCAAATAGCCTGTTGCAAATGACTTGCCAATATTTGTATCAATGCCACTTACAAAATAAATATCTGCGCTCATCATTTTTTCCTTACAACAAACCACACAGGGTGATAGGTCAATATATATTGACCCGTGTTCTGATCTATAAACATTTGATAATTTTTATAAAATTGATTTAAAGAGCTTTTAGTCCATCGAAAACCTTGAGCTGTTGCGTGAACACCGGTAGCTTTGATGTGCTTTAAAACTGCATGTGGATGCTCAAAATGCAATTCAATTAACTGTTGTTCTTGATATTCTACTTCAAAACCAATCTTTTCTAAGTTATCTAAGATTTGATCATATGTTTGATAACTGAGTCCTTGTCCAGTAAGCGCCTTTATTTCTTTTAGATTCTGTTCACCATAACTGGCAAAACAAAAATACCCACCTGTACATAAAGCAGAATGTATACGTCTACACAATTTTTCAAAGTCCTTGATCCACTGTAAGGCTGAGCAAGAAAAAACGCCATCTAAGGACTGTGGTAAGTCAAGCTGTTCAATATCCCCTATATACCATTGAAAGCGTGGATCTTGTGCAAAATGTTGCTGTACTTCAACATAAAGATCATTCAAATAGATTTGTTGAAGTTGAGCATACTTCAACATTAATTGGCTAAAAAAACCCGAACCACACCCAATCTCCAAGACATTGTGTAATTTTTTAATAGGTGTATGAATTTGGATTAAATCATCTAAATGCTGTGCGACTTGTAATTGAGCAATCGCATGTGGGTTATAGCTCTTTTGTGCCTGCGCAAAGCATTTGGCTACCTGAGATATATCAATCATAACCATCCCTGTAGATGCTTAAACAAATTAACTAATTGCTCATGCTGTAATTTTTGGTTCATACACATACGTAACCGCGCAGTATGTTGAGGAACGGTTGGGGGACGTACGGGTAAGACATGATAGCCCTGTTTATATAACATTTCTGCAGCTGCATTTGCCCTTTGGGCTTCGCCTAAAATAACTGGAATAATATGTGATGTTGAGGCGCAATTAAGACCAAGAATGCGTACACGCTGCCTTGCATAATCAGATAAATCGGCTAAATGTGTTCGCTGTGCCGAGAGAGATTGCATGCGTTTAAAGACGAATTTTGTCCAGGCAGCACTGATTGGAGGCTGTGCCGTACTAAAAATCAGTGGTCGCATAAAATTGATTAAGTAATTACGAATAGTGTCATGACATACAATATAACCGCCCATTGAAGCGAGCGCCTTGCCAAAAGTCCCGACCAAAAAATCGATTTGATTTAAAACACCATATTGTTCAGCACATCCTAAACCATGACGACCACGCACTCCAATAGCGTGAGCCTCATCCACATAGAGTAGAACTTTAGGATGATTCGATTTAAGAGCAACTAGGGCACTCAAATCTACCTCGTCACCATCCATACTAAAAATTGATTCTGTGACTACAATAATGCGTTCTATTGCTCTATCATCTTGATATTGATCCAGCAATGTTTCTAGATGAATCAAATCATTATGTCGAAAGCGCAAATATTTAGCCTTTGATAAACGGATCCCGTCAATAATACTTGCATGTACCAACTTATCTGCCAAAATCAATGTTTTAGCATCACTTAATGCTGGTAAAATTCCAATATTCATGTGATAGCCGCTATTAAATAATAGAGCTGGTCGACCAAAAGCAGCTAGCATTTCTGCTTCAAGTTGTTCAAACTCACTGTAGTTGCCTGTTAGTAAGCGTGATGAACTGGCACTCATGCAACGTTGTTCATTCGGGAGCTGATTAAAAAACTCTTCTCTTAATTGGACGCTAGAGGCTAACCCTAAATAATCATTAGAAGCCAAATTAATCAAAGATTGACCTTGATGCTTTAAAATGAAATCACTGGAAGTATTCGCTTTGAACTGTCGGTATTGACCTTGTTGTTTGAGCTTATCGAGTTGCTCTTGAAAATAGTCAAGATGGTTCATGCACGCCCCTCCATGGCTTGCAACATTTCAATAAGATGTTGTAGCAATTTTTCCAATTGTGCATTGGTTATAATATAAGGCGGCATCACATATACGAGCTTGCCAAAGGGACGAACCCAAATCCCACGTTTAACGCATTCAGCTTGAAATTGGGCCAAATCCACATTGCTATATAATCCAATCACACCAATCGCACCCAACACACGTATATCTTTAACAATATTTAAAAAAGTAACTCTATTTAATTGGTGATTTAAAATACGTTGGATACGCTGAATATTAGCTTGTCAATCTTGTTCAAGTAACAGTTGCGTGCTTCTCAATGCTACAGCACAGACCAATGGATTAGCCATAAAAGTGGGGCCATGCTTGACATCCTCCCCGCCCTAAAGGACGGGGATTCCTACTGCTAGACGCTTATGCCCAAGCGCAAGAATGTTTAGAGCTGAGTTTTTATCTCTGTCGTGAGCTGTACCACAGCTCGCGCACTCCCATTCTCTTATTCCAAGACCTGTCCTACCTTTCGGACTACTTGCGGTGATCTCACCACAGCACGAACAAGTTTGGGAGGTATAGGCTTCATTGACTTCCTCAAACA
>NZ_JCAKMW010000039.1:0-11750 GCF_059515805.1 Acinetobacter sp. CY05
TGTTATTCCCAAGTAGAAATGTCCTACCTAATAACCAAATAGAAATGTCCTATATGGACATTTCCAAGTCAAGCACAGGATTCAGATTTCGTTGTTGAATTGCTGTTTTCTGTGCACGTCTGCTTGGCATCTTTTGAGAACGATTACGTTTGTTTTGCTGTTCCAGTTCTTCATGCTGTTGTTGAATATGCAGCAATACAGAACTTAAACGTTTATTCTCAACAATCTCTCGCTGGTTAAGCTGACTTAATTTATCGAAGATGCTGTAATTGATCTTCCGTCCTTCATGCATGATCGCTACAGTACCATCCGGATATTCTAGAAACTCAAGATATTTACCGATCAGCTTCTGATTTTCTTGGATATTCTCCAGAATATATACACATTTATCATAAGTAATGGTCAGGCTATTGGTGACTCTGCGGGGTTCACGCCAAGTAAAAATATCATCTAATTCTTCAGCTGTTTCAGTGACAGTCCGGTGGAGATCCTTAGGATTAAAGGCCATCTTGGCAAATTTACGATTAAATTGCTCAATAAAGCAGGGCAGCCAGGCATTGGCATCTGCAATCGAACTGATAGCTTCTAAGCGCATCTCCTTAATCAGACGATCCTGAAGCGTTCTATTGGCTCGTTCTACACGTCCTTTGGCCTGTGGTGAATTGGCGAAGATGATATCGATATTGAGCGTACTGAGTACTCGCCCAAATTGGGTAATCTTGGTGTCTTTCTTGCTGCTTTGATTTACCCTAAAGACTGAATGTTTGTCGCTGTAAAATGCTAAGGGCTTACCGTGCTGTTCAACATACAAACGTGTCGAAATCATATAGTCAAAGGTTGATTCTGACTCACAGAAGCGTAAATGCTGTAATTTGCCTGTGGCATCATCAATAAACACCAGCAGACAGCATTTAGCAGCACGCCCTTCGAACCAGTCATGGTGAGAGCCATCAATCTGGATCAGTTCACCATAGCAATCCCGGTTATATCGAGGCTGATATGGGCGTTTCAGGCGCTTGGCGCGAGGAATCCACAAGTCGGCTGCAATCATCCAAGAACGCAGGGTTTCTACTGAAAGATCGAATCCATGTACGGTGGTGAGCTTTTCATGCGCTAAAGTGGGTCCGAAACCATGGAGTTGGTCAGAAACAATATTGAGGCACTTGAGTCTGAGTTCTTCAGGAAGTTTGGAATTGCTGGTTTGGCCACGACCGGCATGGGCTAATGCAGCTGGACCTTGAGCTTTGTATTTCTGCAGTAAGCGTCTGATCTGACGTTCTGAGATATGAAGTAGCTGAGCAGCCTGGGATTGAGTTATGCGTTGATCGCAGATTTCCTGCAAGACCGACAATCGTTTAAGTTCTTTATCCGACATAGACACCAACATATCAAACCGTCCGCTTCGATAATCGCAAAAGCGCATATTCTAAAAGCGGACATTTTTACTTTGGAGAAACCGGACATTTCTATTTTGGAGTTACATGTGCATTTCGTATAACCTCCATTATGTTAAATAACTGATTTCATAAATTAAAGATTTGGAAATCGAATCTTTGTTTCAGCCTGTCTAATTTCATTACTAGTAAAAGAAATAGTTGTTCCTAATGAGTAACCATAGATTCCTTGGATAGAATCATTAGATGATTCATATGAAATATAAAATCCATTATCAACTCGATCTATCCACTCAAAATTATTTTTATGTTTTTCAAAAAGATAATCACTTAATTTCTTTTTTACTTCTACATCATCTATATCAATTTCATAAGCAATAGAATGAAGTTTACCTTGCCACTCTTGAAGAGAAATAAATCCTACTGGTGTTTTTAATCTGTACCAGTTTGATTCTTTAATGAAATTTACTCCTGAATTCTTTGGTTCTAAGCTGAAGTTAGTTTGAATATCTGAAAAATTAGAACCAATTTCAAATATAAATGGCTCTAATACCTTATTTGCGTTCAATGTATTGGTCTCTGCATGTGATAAATTATTAATAGAAGTTGAAACTAAAGCGACAACTAGCATTAAAGCTTTGAACATAATTAATTTTTAAAATTAAGATTCCCTAAAATTAACATAATACCCGTTATACGAAGTTGAAGAATTGAGACTATAGCCTTAATTTTTATGTGTTTTTTAAAATTTAAAACCTACACTTCAGTCTAGGTTTTTCCATTTCGTATAACAGCCATTAAGTTAAATATCCTCATTCCAAGCTTTATCTAAGCTTTTCAAATTATTGTATGCTTCTTCAAAATCACTTAATTTAAATGTTAAAACAGGAGATGAAAAAGGTTGTTCCCAAACTACTGATGTTACAAGGTCATGCATATTGTTCCATGCTACCCCAAATCGAATCCATTGAACTTCTGATTCAGTCACCATCTGTTCAATCATAATTACATTACAGACAAGATCTAAATCATCAGAACAAATTAAAATTGGTATGACAGTGGATACTGCACCATATTCAGAAGTTTCAGGTTTTAATAGTTTCCATGCATTACTCAAAGGAACGCTATTTTCAAAGTCATATAGCCAACCATGTGCTGGAACGGAAGAATTTGCATCCTTAAAACTAGTGTTTTTACTTATCCATATATTTAATGGAAGTCCATCAATAGCAAAAATAGGAAATGGTTTAGTGTTTCCATTTCCATCCTGAATACATCCTTTGACAGGGTGTTCATTTAATAATATTGCTGAGATCACGTTCATATCTTTTATTTAAATACTTTAAAGATTTCCTAAAATTAACATAATACAGGTTATACGAAATTGATTTTATTATTCTATAAAATTCAATAATTTAACTAAAAACAAAAAGCCCAATTCTCAGCAGTTGGGCTTCTTTAATGATTTATCACGTTCCACGCTCAATATTTAAGCGATGTTCCACGATTTTGTTCATCAAAATTAAACAATCTTGCTCGAATATACTAGTTAAAAAAACGACTCAAAAAGTCCTTTTGGCAGACTTTTTTATCACTGCACTAGACATGTTTGACTTGTCATAACCAGTAGTCAATCCCTCATATTTAAGCTGCTGTATAGCCTACTTCCTTAAGGTATGGCAAAAGTATCTTTTGCTGCACTGCATCCATCAACATCGAGCGTAAACGCGCTACAAATTGCTTCATATCCTCACCCACATGAGCCATAGTCTGCACAGCAGGGAGATCAGCTAATTTACTACTAAACATGTCTAGCTGCTTCTCGGTGAGCTTATGGAATATATCTCCCACATTGAGATCTTTAGAATAATCATTTTCTGATTTTTGTTTAGGAGACCTTTGCTTTTGCTTAAATAAAAATGAAAAACCTTTGATTATTCTACCTGCCTTATGTTGCTCATATTGAACAGTAATATCTGTTTTCTCATTAATTTCTTTGACTGCTAATTCTAATACTCTTTTTTTAAAGTCACTCATTAGTTTGTATTCATGGTCAGCAATACCTAATTGTTCTCTAAAAGTTGTGAGATCAACCATTGGTACTTTCCCAGTAGAACGCCATTGGATCAGTAATTCATAAAGCCTTGCAGAATAAACACTCTTAAGCTGAGCTGTTTGACTTAGTAAGTATTGAGTAAAGAACTCCTTAACACCATCGATCCTGCTTATACCTTGCACTACTGCAGGTGTGAAGACTATTTCTATAGCCCCTTGGTCATCTAAATATTTAACCTGAGAAATCCAACGACTTTTAACAAGTTTTCCATCTTCGTCATAGAAACTGAATCTACGATTAAATAAGGTATCTTCGGCTTCTTTCATACGTTGATAAGCATTTTGTCTGCTAGTAGTAAATACCTCAGCATAACGCTTAGCATCAATTCGCAGGGGTATATCTGTACTTAACCCTGTACCTGTTTCCCTTGCATCCACAATAGCGAGCTGAACGATATGTAACTCAGCAAGGCTCAGCATTTGAAATGCTTGATTTAAACGATTTGTTTTAACGACTAGTTCTTTTTGCATTTTTGATAGCCAGAATTATTTATAGCGACAACATATCACCTGTCATAAAAAAGACAAATAATTATTTGTCAGTATAAGGTAACTAAACGTCCTTATATGGGTAACTAAACGTCCTTATATGGGTAACTAAACGTCCTTATATGGGTAACTAAACGTCCTTATATGAGGCCTGAAATGCTCTGATATCAAGGCTTTCAGCCGGCGGAAAAGCATTTAAAAGTATTTAAAAGAATATAAAAGCCCGCTTCGCTTAATTTTTTGTTAAAAAAAAAGAAAAAGTTGTTTTCACACAAACTTAAATTCCTGACCTAAAACTTATTTTCTTACGAGTTTTATTTAAGATCACAATACTAAATTTAGACTCAAACTATCTCTTTAATACCCTCTAAAATGCAATTTAAGACGATTTAAGACGATTTTCTTTAAAAAACGAAGCTACCTACGTGGAAGAATAAAAGATGGCTCTAAATGCAATTTAGGGCCATTTCTTGGTATTCCTACATAAAAAATATTGAAGCCTGATTTAACTCTCTAGATTTTGACTAAATGGGTTCCTTGGAGAGCCTTTTAAGATACGTTCTAAACGTTGAATTTTGTCTAACACATGTTCATGAGATTCTAGGATCTCGCCATGTCTTTCGGTCACATCTGTTGCACTGATTTTGTAATAACCCTCTGCGATCGCCCATAAGCGAAAAAGTTTGAACAGCTGATCCAAGCCATTCTCATCAGGTCCTCGTTTGATGTGAGGGTTATGTTTAAAAAAAGTTTGCACTGCTGCACCGAGATAATATTTTTCTCGATCATTCTGCTTGCGTGTACTCGGCTGTGCTTCACGTCTTTTTTTCTCGTTTTTCAGTTTTGCTTCGGCCAACTGCTGTTTTTCTTTTTGTACATAACTTTGTAAGGCATCCAACATGAGAAAATAAGAATCGATGTCTGACTTTTGGGACAACTCCAAAATATCTCTTTCAAATGCTGACCACCGAGTCTTACGTTGAATCTTGTCTAAGGCCTGCATTTTTCGCTGATGAGCATTGCGTTCATAACGGCATTTTTTAAAGATCTGCAGCTCTTTTTCAGAGAACAATGACAGACATTGTTTATGTTCAAACAGCTCTAAAAAAGCTTGGTCATTTTTCCGCTTGAACGGTAATTTTTGTACGTCATGGTACAGATTTCTCAGGTCATTATTGGTCAACACTAATGCTTTCTTAGTCGTCATTTTTTGCAATTTTCCTCATTCTGTAAGTAATTGATTTTTCGTTCCGATTCTCTGTTAGTACAGTAAGATTTCGTATTTTTTGCAGTAAATTTTCGGGTTTTTTACAGTGAAGTGGCCTTAAAAGATAATTCTTTATGTAAGAATTATCTTTTATCTCGTTTCCGTGTGTTAAATTAAATCTTTGAATTAATTTAACACACTCTCACTCGCCCTACGGGGTAAAAGCAGCAGGGGCGATGTATGTTTTTTGCAGGTCTTAAACATCTGACCAAATCAGCTTATGTGACTGAAAAAGGCAAGACATTGAAGTCCGCTTCAGCCAAAGCTGCGTATCATTATTTGACACGCACAGGTCAATTCTCTCGGCATAAATCGGACGAGGTGATCGAGTTTGTCGAGCATGGCAATTTACCGGAATGGGCCCAAGCCGACCCATCACAGTTTTGGAAAGCTGCAGATACCTATGAGCGAGAAAAAGGACGTGTCGCAACGACCCTTGCAATTGCCTTACCGAATCATATTTCAGCAGAACAGCGTATTGAATTGGCACAGGCCTTGATTCAAGAACTGTGTCATTCGCATCAATTCCCTTACGCTGCTGCGATTCATCGCCATCCTGGAGCCCTGAGTGACATCGATCAACCCCATTTGCATATCATGTATTCGGAGCGGGGTTTAGATGGCATTCAACGCTCAGCAGAACAGTTTTTTAAGCAATGGAATCGCAAAGCGCCTGAACGTGGTGGAACACGGAAGCTAACCGCAGATGTATTGGGTTATGGCCGTGATCACGTCAATGTGTTCCGAGAAATTGTGGAACGCCAGATCAATCAAATCCTCAGCCTATATGCACCGACCAAGATCGTCGAAATCAAAGGGGAAAAGATTGAAGTGCCCAGTTTAGTTTCTCGTCTCTCCACTGAGGAATACAACAAACGCTATGGGACAGCGCTTAAAGAAGTGCCGATGATTCCGGCTTATCTGCGCTATACCAAGGATCCTGAAAAACTTAAAACGCTTGAAGAACTTAAAGCCACCATTCAAGCCAATCGTGCTTTTAATTTAGAAGAAATGTATTCAGCGTATTACCAAGCCCATATGCGCCGCAAAAAGCCGAAGCTCGTACACGTTGATCCTCAAGACATCCCCGAACAGGATCCAATGCGAGGGGTTGATCACCAAAGTTATGAAAACGTGTCTTTGTTTACTGCACAATGGTTGAATTGGTCCAAGGAGATTTACGATGAAGCCAGTCATTTCAGCCTTCGAGATGAATTATTGGCGAATCATCCAGTGTTTCAAGATTATAAGACCGATCGAGAAGTGGTGACGATACGCACAATCAATCGTGATCATGCCTTTCGTGATGTACTGCGCTATAGAACGCAGATTGCACACGTTATGGTGCAGCAAAAGACAGTAGAAGATCAGGAGACGTTAAGCGCCTTAGTGATGGCGTTTATTAGGTTTATACAGGATGCACCCTTTGATCGGATGGAGAAATTCAGCCAACTGCATCAAGTACAGCAGCATTTACAAGCGCAACTGGACGTCACGACCGGGACTTACCATAGATTGGATCAGTGTTTAGAAGAAGCTATCGAGCATTGCCTCATGAGGCAAGCACGGTTGTTCTATGGATTAGACGATCGGCAGCAAGACACTTTAGCTACACCGGATCAAGATACTTCTCTTGATTTGTAAAAGGCTTCAATCAGTTGGCTAAACACCTACCACCATCTTAAAAAACGATCATTTTTATAAAATTAATCTGTTTTACATATTTTTAGGTTTTGAATATTCTGAGTGCAAGCCAGACAGGTAGGAGATCTTAGATTTCTACCCATCCAGCCACCTGATTCAAAGTCAAATTTTGCGACCGGCCACTACCCCTCTAGGCCGGTCTTTTTTTTGCTTAAAATTGAGATAAAAAAAGGCCCAACATCCTGTTGGGCCTTTTTCATATGGGGTTGTGTGAGGTATAACTCCTGTCGTACCTATCTTCCATGTTGTAGAACTTATCATTATTGTTTTTTGTTCTGGAACTTCCTGTTCCTGATGTACTCAGAATAGTTGAGTCCTTAGCTCTAAGATAGGGGCGATCTACTCCAAGATGTGTACGCTCAGGCTTACAGAGCCAATTTCGTATATGAGATTTTATGTTAAATAATAAAAATATAAGTTATGCCTTACGAAGTTTTTTTAACAGATATATGAATGGCGACACAAGATGTCGCCATGTTTTATTTATCATATTGAAATATAAATTATTTTATAAGAATCTTATTTAATATCTTATTTGAAAATTTTAGGGAATTTAATATGGCAGTTTATGCTAATTCTAATGTTTTGAAACATATTCCTAACTGGGATGGATGGGCGAAAGTATATGGCCCTAGCGACCAAGTTCCTCATTCAGGAATATATAAATGTACTGGTTGTAATAAAGAAATTACTTCTAATAAAGGTGATAAGTTTCCACCACAGAATCATCATCAGCACGGTTCGAACTTAAGTTCAATTCAATGGAAGATAATTATTTTTACAGATACAGAAGGAAAATATTAATCTAAAAATGGGAGCCTTTAGCTCCCATTTTTACTGTATTTTTTAAAGTTTTAAGCGTGTTGTACTGTTAATTTTAAGCCTAAAGCATTTACTACACGATTAATCGTATCAAAACGTGGTGCTGAGTCCTGACGTAGGGCTTTATAGAGTGCCTCACGCCCAATCCCTGCTTCTTTAGCGATTTGAGTCATGCCACGAGCTTTAGCAATAACGCCAAGTGCATGGGCTAATTCAGCAGGATCATTCTCTTCAAGAACCATATTAAGATACATCACAATGTCTTCTTCAGTTTTGAGCGACTCAGCCATATCAAAACTTGGTAAATCAGCGACTTTAACCATTTTAATCCTCCAATGTTTTCGATAATTTGACTGCACGATCGATATCTTGTTGTTGAGTGGATTTATCTCCTCCACCAAGCATTACAATCACTACGTCACCATGTTGGATGTAATACATTCTCCATCCAGCACCGAAGAACTCTCTCATTTCCCAAACGCCATCTTGAAGAGGCTTAATGTCTCCCCAATTTCCACGTTGAACCTTATCCAATCTACGATTCAGGCGAATACGGGTCATATTGTCTTTAATGCCATCTAACCATTCATCAAATTCTGGCAGACGTTTAATTTCAATCATGAGGATTCCTTATCTTCTCACTATATTGTATTCGATCGATTACAATATGCAAGTAATCTATATGGAAATCCATTAACTTCGTATAATCGCCATTATGTTAAATGGCATCAATATTCGAGTAATTTTCTTTTATACTAAAACAAAATTTATGATATTTAATTCAACTTATGAATCCAACAATAGATACAATTTTAAGAAAAGTAGATAGCTTAAAGCTTACTCAAGATTTCTTCTTTGTGATGAATAAAACCATTCACTTAAGGTATGCAACTATTTATGAAACAGATGAGATAGGATTCAGAAATCTAGGAAATACTGAAGATATATTTCAAGAAATACATGACCTTATGGATAGTTCAGAATTAGATAATGGAATTTATAGCTATTATTCTATTGATAAAAAAGTAATACATCATACTGATTACAATCCTGAATTATTTTGGGATGATGCAATGGAATTGATCTTATATCAAACTTATGATGTGACTCCATCTGATGAAGAAAAAAAAATTCAATTACAGACAAGCCTTCAAGAAGAAAAAATAAAGCAGACCCTAGTATATGCTTGCTATCTTAATTTAGTAGATCAGATAGATTTTTTACTCTCAAAAAAAATAAATAAAAGTGAGTTAAATAGAAATCTTAAAAGTGTAGGAACACCTTTAGGATTAAGCATTGAATCGAATAATATTAAATTAGCAAAGAAACTATTAGAGCTCGGTGCAGACCCAAAGAAAAAATCATTTGTATATACACCACTTGAATTGGCATTTAGATATTCAGATGAAATGGTTTTTTATTTTTTCGATCATTTTAAAGAGTATTTTATTAAGACAGTGACACAAAAAGGCTTAGCTATTGCGGGACTTAATCAGAACGCTGAAATTTATAAATTACTGATAAATTTAGGTTGTGACCCATTAGGTAAAGATCCAGTTTTCCAAATGCCACATGTTTTCGTAGATTATAATAATTTATACGGATTGCAGTTCTTAGCTGAATATGGGATAGATATGAGACATAAAAATAAATACAAGGAAACAGCTTTTGAAAGAGCACAGAAACAAGGGAAAACTGAATTAATAGACTATTTAGAAGCTTTTAATTAGTTTTCCTAAAATTAACATAATACACGTTATACGAAAGGCCCTATTCACGGGCCTTTTGATCATCTGATTAACATAAAATCTCTTATACGAAATTTGCTCATCTAGCTTTTCTTTTTATTCCAATGTAGACCTAGCCAATGCTCAATTTTTTCGTAATATAAGCCAAATAATAAAGCTATGATGAATGTAGAACAGTTCTTCATTACGCTAAGCATCTGATCAAATTCACGATTCATTAGATGACTCACTGATAAGGCAATAGAGACTAGAACTAATATAGAAAATAAAGTGATATAAAATTTTAAGAAATATTGGAAGCTTTTAGATTTCATTTTTATGAGCAAATAGTTAACTGATTCAATTCTATATAAAAAATGTACTGCGATACTGGAAAAACAATAAATTTCTACAATAAAAAAGCCCAACATCCTGTTGGGCTTTTCCGTAATATCTTCATCATATGAAAATCGGCATCGTCCGGATAGCGGCAAAGGACGTTTTTAGCTGTATGCATCAGTTTACATAGATCGATTTTCATCCACATTTTTTGTGGATAATTTCAGGTTGAAGACATTTGATAAAATTCAAAAAAAATTAAAAATGACTAAAAAAATAATCAATTTTAGTGCCAAAAAGTTACAACTTTGCTCATAAAAAAGCCGACTTGTTTCCAAGTCGGCTTTTGAACATCATCGAGCAAATAATTTATATCATAAGTTTTTGATTTTTATATGTTTCAATTTGTGCTGTTATTCCCAAGTAGAAATGTCCTACCTAATAACCAAATAGAAATGTCCTATATGGACATTTCCAAGTCAAGCACAGGATTCAGATTTCGTTGTTGAATTGCTGTTTTCTGTGCACGTCTGCTTGGCATCTTTTGAGAACGATTACGTTTGTTTTGCTGTTCCAGTTCTTCATGCTGTTGTTGAATATGCAGCAATACAGAACTTAAACGTTTATTCTCAACAATCTCTCGCTGGTTAAGCTGACTTAATTTATCGAAGATGCTGTAATTGATCTTCCGTCCTTCATGCATGATCGCTACAGTACCATCCGGATATTCTAGAAACTCAAGATATTTACCGATCAGCTTCTGATTTTCTTGGATATTCTCCAGAATATATACACATTTATCATAAGTAATGGTCAGGCTATTGGTGACTCTGCGGGGTTCACGCCAAGTAAAAATATCATCTAATTCTTCAGCTGTTTCAGTGACAGTCCGGTGGAGATCCTTAGGATTAAAGGCCATCTTGGCAAATTTACGATTAAATTGCTCAATAAAGCAGGGCAGCCAGGCATTGGCATCTGCAATCGAACTGATAGCTTCTAAGCGCATCTCCTTAATCAGACGATCCTGAAGCGTTCTATTGGCTCGTTCTACACGTCCTTTGGCCTGTGGTGAATTGGCGAAGATGATATCGATATTGAGCGTACTGAGTACTCGCCCAAATTGGGTAATCTTGGTGTCTTTCTTGCTGCTTTGATTTACCCTAAAGACTGAATGTTTGTCGCTGTAAAATGCTAAGGGCTTACCGTGCTGTTCAACATACAAACGTGTCGAAATCATATAGTCAAAGGTTGATTCTGACTCACAGAAGCGTAAATGCTGTAATTTGCCTGTGGCATCATCAATAAACACCAGCAGACAGCATTTAGCAGCACGCCCTTCGAACCAGTCATGGTGAGAGCCATCAATCTGGATCAGTTCACCATAGCAATCCCGGTTATATCGAGGCTGATATGGGCGTTTCAGGCGCTTGGCGCGAGGAATCCACAAGTCGGCTGCAATCATCCAAGAACGCAGGGTTTCTACTGAAAGATCGAATCCATGTACGGTGGTGAGCTTTTCATGCGCTAAAGTGGGTCCGAAACCATGGAGTTGGTCAGAAACAATATTGAGGCACTTGAGTCTGAGTTCTTCAGGAAGTTTGGAATTGCTGGTTTGGCCACGACCGGCATGGGCTAATGCAGCTGGACCTTGAGCTTTGTATTTCTGCAGTAAGCGTCTGATCTGACGTTCTGAGATATGAAGTAGCTGAGCAGCCTGGGATTGAGTTATGCGTTGATCGCAGATTTCCTGCAAGACCGACAATCGTTTAAGTTCTTTATCCGACATAGACACCAACATATCAAACCGTCCGCTTCGATAATCGCAAAAGCGCATATTCTAAAAGCGGACATTTTTACTTTGGAGAAACCGGACATTTCTATTTTGGAGTTACA
>NZ_JCAKMW010000040.1:0-11662 GCF_059515805.1 Acinetobacter sp. CY05
GTAAGCGTCCGCTGAACACACCTTATGAATTCATCCTATAAGCCTTAATTTAGTCCCCACTTAAAAACAAGTGGGGACTAAAATTTATGACTACAAATCACCAGACATCCATCGCATCTCTTGCGAAAAAACGAAGAACATACAGTGCTGAATTTAAACAGCAGATCGTTCAGGCTTGTAAAGCACCGGACGTTTCAATTGCTTCGGTCGCTTTGCAACATGGATTGAATACAAATCTTGTATCCAAATGGATTCGCTTAATTGATGCTAAGCCAGGGAGTGATCGCTCACCACTACCGAATAAACCTGCATTTATTGCCTTATCTTGCTCTGCACCATTAGATCCTACTCCTACTGACATGTTAAAGGTTCAAATTACTTTACCCCACTCAAAAGCAGAAATTGGCTTGAAATGGCAAGTATCAGAAATATCTGCTTTAGCAGAATTACTCAAGGCACTGGCAACATGATCCGCATTGATGAAATCTGGCTTTCTACCCAACCTCTGGATATGCGAGCAGGGATGGATACTGTCATGGCTCAGGTGGTGAGAGCCTTTGGCTACATTAAACCGCATTGTGCTTACCTGTTCTGTAATAAACGTGGCCATCGTATGAAAGTGCTGGTACATGATGGACTGGGCATCTGGCTGTGTGCCAGGCGGCTGGAACAGGGAAAATTCCACTGGGCTCAAGTTCACCAAGGTGAAACCGTGGCCCTCAACCCGGAACAGTTACAGGCATTAATCCAGGGTTTGCCCTGGCAGCGCATTGGACGACAGCAAGTGGTCACAATGCTCTAAACCAAGCTCGGTTATTCTGCTATTCTCCAAACGTTCTATTTCCTCTGCGTCATGACCTCAGGCATACTGCGATCATGAATACGCTGCCTGACTTAAGCCAACTGACCCATGAACAACTGCTGGAATTTACCCAGCAGTTGGCAATGCAGCATCAGTCTCTGGCACAATCAAATCAAGAATTAGAAAAATCAAACCAGCAATTGGATGCCAAAGTTCAGCATCTTTCTATTCTCAATCAAAAATACGAGCATGAACTGGCGCTGTTTAAAAAGCATAAATTCGGCAGTAAAAACGAACATCTCACCGCAAAACAAATCCATCTATGGGACGAAGCGGTCGAAGAAGATATCGCAGCCGTTGATCTGGAATTAGAACGATTAAATGCAGATAAAACCGATGCAGCGACACAGAAAGCCACAGTCAACAAACCTAAACGTCGACTGCTGCCAGATCATCTACACACCATCCGTATTGAGCATGAACCTGCATCAACCCAATGCAGTTGTGGCTGCCAGTTACGTCGTATCGGCGAAGATATCAGTGAAAAACTGCATTTCAGACCGGCACAGTTCTACAAGGAACAGCATGTCCGTGGCAAATGGGTCTGTGATCAGTGTGATACCCTGACTCAGCAAGCGATGCCCGCCTATGTGATTGATAAAGGTATTGCCAGTCCTGAACTGCTCAGCCATGTGCTGGTATCGAAGTATGCCGATCATTTACCGCTGTACCGTCAGCGCCTGATCTATCAGCGGGCTGGCATTGATCTGTCCAGATCCACTTTATCTGACTGGATAGGTCGCTGCGGTGTAGAACTGGAACCTCTGGCCAATGCCTTAAAACAGGTGGTGCTGCAACAGCGGGTGCTGCATGCAGATGAAACACCAGTCACCATCATGCGGATGGGTGATGATGAGAAAAAACCGAAGAAAGGTTATGTCTGGGCCTATGCCACCACACAGTACAATCCGGTTCAAGCCGTGATCTATGACTTTCAGGATAGTCGTTCAGGTCAGCATGCTGAAGCGTTCCTGAAAAACTGGCAGGGTCATCTGGTTTGTGATGATTACAGTGGTTATAAAGCACGCTTTAAATCAGGCCAGGTCGTTGAGGTGGGCTGTATGGCGCATGCGCGTCGTAAATTCCATGAACTGCATGTGACCAAAAAAAGTCAGGTCGCTGAACAGGCATTAGTGCTGATTCAGAAACTGTATGCCATAGAAGCAGAACTCAGAAAAAAGACCGATGGTACAGCAGAACAGCGCCGCGAATACCGACAACAGCATAGTCAACCGGTGATGCAACAACTGTATGAATGGCTCAACCAACATCAACTGACGGTGCCATCGAGTTCTCCCACCGCCAAGGCCATCAATTACACGCTGAAGCGTTGGCCAGCTTTAAGCCGCTATCTGGATGATGGCAATCTACCGATTTGCAATAATTGGGTAGAGAATCAGATGCGACCTTGGGCCTTAGGACGCAAGAACTGGCTGTTTGCTGGCTCGCTGCGCAGTGGCCAACGAGCTGCCAATATCATGACTTTAATCCAGTCAGCAAAGCTCAATGGCTTGGATCCGTATGCCTATTTAAGTGATGTGCTGAAAAGGCTACCGACACACAAAGTGACCCAAATTGAAGAATTACTGCCACACCGGTGGCAACCCGACCAAAATTAAAAAATAGGTATGGGGTTCAGCGGATGCTTACGATGTATTTAGCATATAAAGGATTTAGTGTCATTGTACTTGCACCGCTTTTGGCACTTTTTGCAGTGGCTTGGAGTGGTCTAAGCAATGAATTACTTGGTTTTTACTCACAAATTTTTATGACTGGCTTAGGCGGTTATATTATCAAATATTTTCCATTATTTTTGCTTGGTGCGATTTTTGGAAAACTGATGGATGATTCAGGTTCAGCTCGAACCATTGCACATTTTTTTGTCAATAAGTTAGGGCATCATCGCGCGATGCTGTCAATTGTATTGTCATGCGCAATTTTGACTTACGGTGGTGTGTCATTATTTGTTGTTGGTTTTGCTGTTTTCCCGATTGCAGCCGCATTGTTTCGGGAGTTAAATATACCTAAACGTTTGATTCCTGGTGCGATTGTATTAGGTGCACTGACCTTTACCATGACAGCCTTACCCGGTACACCTGCAATTCAAAATGCCATCCCCATGCCATTTTTTAACACCGACCTCTATGCTTCACCAGGTTTGGGTGTATTGGCATCCATATTTATTTTAATCACAGGAATGTGGTGGTTAAATCGTCGTGTAAATTCAGCTCAAGCACAAGGCGAGGGATATGGAAAACATCACGAACCTGATCAAATTACTCCACAACTTAGCCATCATGACCCCAGTTTAATCAAAGCATTTATCCCAATTTTTGTGGTCATTATTACTAATTTATTGCTCAGTAAATTAATTTTTCCGTCAATGAATACCGCTTATTTAGCCACAGATAAGTTTGGCAACACTTCTTTAAGTGCTGTAGTGGGTCTGTGGGCTATTGTATGTGCCTTAGTTTTGGCATGTATCGCCATTATTATTCTCAATTGGAAAAATATGAATGATATTCGAAATTCGATCCAACAAGGGGTATCCTCTTCATTTTTACCTATTTTTAATACCGCTTCAGAGGTAGGTTATGGTTCAGTGATCGCATCTTTGGCCGGTTTTATTATTTTGCGTGATTTTCTTGTCGGTATTGCACCTAATAACCCGCTGATTTCAGAGGCTATTGTAATTAACGTTTTGGCAGGTATTACTGGATCTGCTTCGGGTGGCTTAAGTATTGCCTTAAACACCATGGGTGAAACCTATAAAAATCTTGCACTTGAATCTGGCGTGTCCTTAGAATTGATGCATCGAGTGGCATCTATGGCTTCGGGCGCTTTAGATTCATTACCACATAATGGGGCAGTGATTACCATTATTGCTTTATGCGGTTTAACCCACAAACAATCTTATTATGATATGTTTATTGTTTGTGTGGTGATCCCCCTGATTGCGCTGATTGGCGTAATTACGCTAGGTACATTATTTGGCTCTTTTTAAACAATAACAATAGATAGGTTTATTTTTATGTCTCACACAATTCATTTACCGCGTATTATGGAAATTGGTAAAAACTCAAGAAATCAACTACCTGCGATTTTAGCTAGCCTTGGAGCAAAAAGACCGCTGATTATTACTGATCACATGATGGTGACCTTGGGCTATGTAAAACACATACGAGATGTATTAAATCAAGCACATATAGAAAGCGATTATTTTGATCAAACCATTCCTGAACCAACAGCCGCTTCTATTAGTGCAGGGGTAGAATACGTGAAGGCCAAACCCTATGATGCCATTATCGCTTTAGGTGGGGGCAGCCCAATTGATAGTGCAAAAGCGATCAGTATTTTAAGTCGTTTTGGTGGAGAAATTCGTGACTATAAATTCCCACGTCAAGTCAATGAAACTGGTTTACCCATCATTGCTATTCCCACCACAGCAGGCACCGGCTCAGAATGTACTCGATTTACGATTATTACCGATGAAAAAACCAGTGAGAAAATGCTCTGTGCTGGCTTAGGCTTCCTGCCTGTTGCAGCAATTGTGGATTACGAATTAACACTTTCCTTACCACCAAGAACCACAGCGGATACTGGCATTGATGCCTTAACACATGCAATCGAAGCCTACGTGAGTCAAAAAGCGAATTTGTATAGTGATGCTCAGGCATTAGCAGCGATGCGTTTAATCGGTCCAAATTTAAAATTAGCATACCATGAACCCAATAATGAACAGGCACGTGAAAATATGATGCTAGGTTCAACGCTGGCAGGAATTGCTTTTTCTAATGCATCGGTCGCATTGGTTCATGGTATGAGTCGTCCTATTGGTGCATTTTTTCATGTACCCCATGGTCTATCCAATGCGATGTTACTACCGATGATCACCGAATTTTCAATCCCTGCTGCGCCACAACGTTATGCAGATTGCGCACGCGCGATAGGGGTTGCTACATTGGAAGATACTGATGTAATTGCCAATCAAAAATTAATCCAAGAATTAAAATCAATTAACCAAGAACTTCAAGTCCCCACCTTGGCTGAATTTGGTGTAGATAAAAAGCATTTTGATGACGTCGTCAATACGATGGCAGAACAAGCCTTAGCTTCAGGCTCACCAAACAATAACCCGCGTGTACCTGAAGTTTCAGAAATGATTGAACTCTATCAAGAACTATGGGCCTCTTAAAAAAAATAATCTTATTCAATCATTCTCCCTATCTATATGGATAGGGAGAATCTAAAGAAGCTGTATTTCAATTTATTTACATACTAATTCACTCAAAAAAATAAATATATATGAACAAACATTAAAATCATCTCAACTTTTCGCCCAATTCTACATCATTGAAAATCTACATATTTTGAGCGCTAAAGCGCTCTTTTTACTATCTTAATAGCTTGTAAGGGAGTAATGCCTGAATAAGTGGTTATTTTATGGGTTACGCCTATGGTTAATTCATCATTAAACCTATAAATAAAAAACATTAATTACATACACTTAATGATTTATATGATGCGTCTTACACGCATCATATTTAATACTTGTTATTTTAATAAAAGTGCTTTAGATTGCACACATGTATTCACCATTAAAATTGATATGAGTTTAACTGAACAACGCGTACGCCAAGCCAAACCACGCGATAAAATGTACTTTATGGCCGATGATGACGGCTTAAGTTTAAAAGTAGAACCGAACGGCAATAAGTCTTGGAGTTATCGCTATTCACTCCCAAATAGCACCAAGAGACCACGAGTAAAGCTCGGGACTTATCCGGCGATGTCTTTAAAAGAAGCACGTCTTGCCCGTGACGATAAAAAAGATCAAGTCTTTAGTGAAAATGAACCTAGCTCAAGCCAGTTAAGCTTTGAGAAAGTTGCACTAGAGTGGATGGACTTTAAAGAAAAAAATGCCTTAGCAGACCGTCCACGTTCAGGTGTACTTGAGCTGGCACGCAAAGCCTTAATGCAAGACATCCTGCCTTTATTAGGTGAGCGAGACTTTTTAAGCTTAAAGCGTTTTGATCTGGTGCAAGTGATTCGTCATATCGAAAGTCGTGGGGTAAAAGAGCCTGTTAAAAAAGCGTGTAGCTATTTAAATCAAATTTATGATTATGCTGTCGCGATGGGCTACACCGATTATAACTTGGCAATCGGCTTACAAAAAGTCATTATCAAGCAGCGTGTTAAACAGCATTATCCATATTTACAAACGGATGATTTACCTGAATTCTTAAAACGCCTGCAAAAAAATCAGGCTCATCCTATTGTTAAAAAAGCCCTATGGTTAAAGCTGTATACTGGGGTGCGTGGTGCTGAGCTGTTATCGGCAGAACCTCATCATTTTGATTTAGAAAATAAAATCTGGCGTATTCCTGCAATGCATGTCAAACAATTTAGACGCCGTGTGGTCTTGGGTATGCAAGTGCCGGATTATTTGGTGCCACTCTCTGATCAAGCAGTTGAAATTATACAATCTGCCATGGATTGGTCAGCGGGTGAAAAGTATGTATTTGCAAGTCCACGCCAAGCAGGACAACCTTTACACTTTAATACTTTAAACACACTGATCCGTCGTATGGGATATAGCAGTGAGCAATTATCTTCACATGGTTTACGCTCAACCTTAAGTACAATTTTAAATGATTCAGGTCTTTTTCAGTCGAGTTGGATTGAGGCACAGCTGTCGCATACCGATAAAGATCAAACACGTGGTAGTTACAACCATGCTGAATATTTAAATCAACGTCAAGAAATGATGCAATGGTGGGCAGATTATTTAGCTAAGCATATGCATTAAAATATTTTTTGAATCAGTAATAAAATCAGTAAATGGGCAGGATAAAATGCATATGCCCATTTATTGACTGGAGAAATCTTGAACTTTATTTCTCGATTTAAATATTGATAACTGAACCAGATCCCTAGAATAACTATCACTATAAAAGCCAAACTCATTTTCCATAACTGAGTATTTAATAATAATGAAAAATTATGTGATAAATTAAAAACCAGATATAAATTAAACATAATACTGATTAATATAGGTAAAAATATTAAATTTTTATTTAAAAAAGCTAAGTAAAAACATAAAATTGCATACACACCCAACACATCATATTGTATAGAAAATTTGGTTTGATTTAAAATGAGCGTCAATACCAAAGGAATAAAGAAATAAACTGGCGCATAAACAGGTTTTCTGACATATGCATATAAGAGTATAAAACAGAGTATCAGTGTTGGAAATATATTTAAGCTTTGTGTGTTTGTAAAATACAACTGATAGGGTATTTCACTTAAAAATGCATATACAATTAAATTTTTAAAATAACGTTGATCGCTGGCTAAAATATTATGTTTATCTTTGCTACGATAAAAATAATGAGCCATTAAAAACAAAAATAATGGGTAGGCTAAACGTCCTATAGAGTAGCACCATAGATCAAATTGACTAGATGCTGGGTTTAAAAAGCGCAAATGATCGATCAGCATCGTGATTAAAGCCACCCATTTAATCAGATCTAAGTTTTTTAATCGCATGTGATGACCTATCGCAACTATGCAAAATACATACAGTAAATATTGGATCAGTCAGCGAAAATATGCCTATTTAAACATTGAAGTATGTCGTCCATGTCAGAAGAATCCCATGTGCTGACCAAGCTGCCTTTTTTTATTTTGGAGCCTTATTTTAGACCTACTTTTTTGTATAAAGAAGCTTTATCCTTAGAACGACCCGCTTTGTTTGTGGGTAATCATACCTTATTTGGTATTTTGGACTTACCTTTTATTTTGAAGGAAATTTACCTTAAGCAGGGGGTCAGCTTAAAAGCTTTAGGTGACCATGCACACTATCACTTTCCAATTTGGAGAGACTTACTCACTCAAGCAGGCATGGTCAGAGGAACACCAGAAAATTGCCGCCAGCTTATGCAACAAGGGCAATCCATTTTGGTTTATCCGGGTGGCTCACGTGAAGTGATGCGCAGAAAAGCCGATGCAGATCAATTATTCTGGAAAAATAGAACGGGGTTTACTCGCCTTGCATTGGAATATGATTACGATATTATTCCTTTTGCATCAGTCGGTGCCAATCAAAGCTATAACATTCATGCAGATGCAGATTCTTTGAAACAGCATGCGCTCACAAAGAAACTCTTTGAAATTGATGCTTTAAAGCCTTATTTACGTGATGGTGATGCTTTACCACCGATTGCGACGGGGGTGATGGGTTTGCCTCTGCCACAACCACAACGTTTATATATTCAATTTGGCGAGCGTATTCAAGCCGCTGATTTTAAGCAAGCTGAAGATGCGGCATGGCAATTACGAGCATATGTTGAACAGCAAATTTTACAGCAGATTGCAGATTTAAAGCGCTATCGTCATCAAGATCGTGCCAACTGGTCTTGGTTAAGGCGCCAACTGACACGAATCTAACAGCCCATCATTATTTTGCTGCTGTGGCTTGAATATCGACCGCTTTAGGAATCAGTTTCAACTGATAGAATGAATCTGCAACTTTTTGCTGGGCCTGAATAATCTCTAATGAGGGCACATCGACCTGATTAGGTGATGGTTTCTTCTGAATCACGGCGCGGGCAATATCTAAACTCAGTCCTGTACTCTCTGCTAAAATATGTGCCGTCTCCTCTGGATTTTTTTCAATCCAATCATCGGTTTCATTAAGCACTTGTTTAATTTGATTGACAGCTTGAGGGTATTCCACTTTAAACTGTGGCTGCGCTGAATAGAAAGAATAGACAGCTGGTAATGCTTTCGAATCAAAGAGAATTTTAGCATTGCCTTGAATTTCGGTAGCGCTAATATAGGGTTCCCAAATTGCCCAAACATCAATGGCATTTTTATCCAGTGCAGCACGCGCATCCGCAGGGGTTAACCAAACAGGTTCAATATCTTGCCAACTCAATCCAGCCTGTTTAAGCGTCTCTGAGACAAAATAATGAGCACTTGAGCCTTTGGTTAAACCAACTCGCTTAGCTTTAAGTTGCTGTAAATTTTGGATCGGGCTGTGCTTGGCAACGAGGAGAGCATGTGCTTGACGTGATGCTTGTTCTGCCACTAAATAACGCAGAGGTTTATCTGCAGCCAGTGCAAATACAACAGGTACGTCACCGGTATAGCCAAAATCAATAGCACCTACAGACAATGCTTCAAGGGTTTGTGGACCTGCAGGAAATTCTTTCCAACTGATTTTTGTCTCAGGGAAGGCCTGCTCAAAGCTTTGATTTTTCTTCGCCACAATAAGCTTTAATGTAAGCATCCGCTGAACCCCATACCTATTTTTTAATTTTGGTCGGGTTGCCACCGGTGTGGCAGTAATTCTTCAATTTGGGTCACTTTGTGTGTCGGTAGCCTTTTCAGCACATCACTTAAATAGGCATACGGATCCAAGCCATTGAGCTTTGCTGACTGGATTAAAGTCATGATATTGGCAGCTCGTTGGCCACTGCGCAGCGAGCCAGCAAACAGCCAGTTCTTGCGTCCTAAGGCCCAAGGTCGCATCTGATTCTCTACCCAATTATTGCAAATCGGTAGATTGCCATCATCCAGATAGCGGCTTAAAGCTGGCCAACGCTTCAGCGTGTAATTGATGGCCTTGGCGGTGGGAGAACTCGATGGCACCGTCAGTTGATGTTGGTTGAGCCATTCATACAGTTGTTGCATCACCGGTTGACTATGCTGTTGTCGGTATTCGCGGCGCTGTTCTGCTGTACCATCGGTCTTTTTTCTGAGTTCTGCTTCTATGGCATACAGTTTCTGAATCAGCACTAATGCCTGTTCAGCGACCTGACTTTTTTTGGTCACATGCAGTTCATGGAATTTACGACGCGCATGCGCCATACAGCCCACCTCAACGACCTGGCCTGATTTAAAGCGTGCTTTATAACCACTGTAATCATCACAAACCAGATGACCCTGCCAGTTTTTCAGGAACGCTTCAGCATGCTGACCTGAACGACTATCCTGAAAGTCATAGATCACGGCTTGAACCGGATTGTACTGTGTGGTGGCATAGGCCCAGACATAACCTTTCTTCGGTTTTTTCTCATCATCACCCATCCGCATGATGGTGACTGGTGTTTCATCTGCATGCAGCACCCGCTGTTGCAGCACCACCTGTTTTAAGGCATTGGCCAGAGGTTCCAGTTCTACACCGCAGCGACCTATCCAGTCAGATAAAGTGGATCTGGACAGATCAATGCCAGCCCGCTGATAGATCAGGCGCTGACGGTACAGCGGTAAATGATCGGCATACTTCGATACCAGCACATGGCTGAGCAGTTCAGGACTGGCAATACCTTTATCAATCACATAGGCGGGCATCGCTTGCTGAGTCAGGGTATCACACTGATCACAGACCCATTTGCCACGGACATGCTGTTCCTTGTAGAACTGTGCCGGTCTGAAATGCAGTTTTTCACTGATATCTTCGCCGATACGACGTAACTGGCAGCCACAACTGCATTGGGTTGATGCAGGTTCATGCTCAATACGGATGGTGTGTAGATGATCTGGCAGCAGTCGACGTTTAGGTTTGTTGACTGTGGCTTTCTGTGTCGCTGCATCGGTTTTATCTGCATTTAATCGTTCTAATTCCAGATCAACGGCTGCGATATCTTCTTCGACCGCTTCGTCCCATAGATGGATTTGTTTTGCGGTGAGATGTTCGTTTTTACTGCCGAATTTATGCTTTTTAAACAGCGCCAGTTCATGCTCGTATTTTTGATTGAGAATAGAAAGATGCTGAACTTTGGCATCCAATTGCTGGTTTGATTTTTCTAATTCTTGATTTGATTGTGCCAGAGACTGATGCTGCATTGCCAACTGCTGGGTAAATTCCAGCAGTTGTTCATGGGTCAGTTGGCTTAAGTCAGGCAGCGTATTCATGATCGCAGTATGCCTGAGGTCATGACGCAGAGGAAATAGAACGTTTGGAGAATAGCAGAATAACCGAGCTTGGTTTAGAGCATTGTGACCACTTGCTGTCGTCCAATGCGCTGCCAGGGCAAACCCTGGATTAATGCCTGTAACTGTTCCGGGTTGAGGGCCACGGTTTCACCTTGGTGAACTTGAGCCCAGTGGAATTTTCCCTGTTCCAGCCGCCTGGCACACAGCCAGATGCCCAGTCCATCATGTACCAGCACTTTCATACGATGGCCACGTTTATTACAGAACAGGTAAGCACAATGCGGTTTAATGTAGCCAAAGGCTCTCACCACCTGAGCCATGACAGTATCCATCCCTGCTCGCATATCCAGAGGTTGGGTAGAAAGCCAGATTTCATCAATGCGGATCATGTTGCCAGTGCCTTGAGTAATTCTGCTAAAGCAGATATTTCTGATACTTGCCATTTCAAGCCAATTTCTGCTTTTGAGTGGGGTAAAGTAATTTGAACCTTTAACATGTCAGTAGGAGTAGGATCTAATGGTGCAGAGCAAGATAAGGCAATAAATGCAGGTTTATTCGGTAGTGGTGAGCGATCACTCCCTGGCTTAGCATCAATTAAGCGAATCCATTTGGATACAAGATTTGTATTCAATCCATGTTGCAAAGCGACCGAAGCAATTGAAACGTCCGGTGCTTTACAAGCCTGAACGATCTGCTGTTTAAATTCAGCACTGTATGTTCTTCGTTTTTTCGCAAGAGATGCGATGGATGTCTGGTGATTTGTAGTCATAAATTTTAGTCCCCACTTGTTTTTAAGTGGGGACTAAATTAAGGCTTATAGGATGAATTCATAAGGTGTGTTCAGCGGACGCTTAC
>NZ_JCAKMW010000041.1:0-9165 GCF_059515805.1 Acinetobacter sp. CY05
CTAAACCCGAATATGTTCCACCACCACCACCTGTTCGTGATCAATTTACGGCAGATAAACCCAAACCAAAGTGATTGATTTAAAATTTCAAAATAGAGGTAAAAATGGCTGAAGCTAAACCCGAATATGTTCCACCACCACCACCTGTTCGTGATCAGAAAGGACTGAAGTAATGTCTAAAAATACTGAACCTAAACCTGAGTATGTTCCGCCACCACCACTAATAAAAATAGGTGATTCAAAAGGTAATAAAAAGTAACTTCCAAGTAGACAGTGAAATCTGTCTACTTAAAATTTCTCACTTAAATTGAATAACTTTCTGTCTCTTTCTTCAGTTAAATATTCATTAAGTTCAGCCAATATTTTTTCTTTATTGGCTTCATTTTCCTGCATTTTCTTAATCAAGTAAGAACCGAGCAAAATTTTACGTCTAGTATCATCCTTTCTTTCCTGCTCTTTTTGCTTTGACCTTTCTCTAGCTTCGATAGCTTGTTTTCGAGCCTTTAACTGTTTCAGCTTCTCTAATTGGGCTTCGATTTTCTTTTCAAGAGTTTCAGCAGCTTTTGTCATGATTCAGATTTCGGGATATAGAAAACCACTCAAGCATAAGGCCCTATGAATTGAAATTCAAGCGGGCTATATGCTATCGTGTTTTTCATGAAATGCGCACTTACGACTTGTATTTCATCCAAGTCAAAGTTTGCGTAAGGGGATACCCCTTAACCCCAAAAAATTGCTACGCAATTTTTTAAAAGCAAAAGCAAAACCATCACAAGGCTAAGGCATGGCAATTTATCACTGTACGACTAAGACCGTTAACCGAAGTTCGGGACGAACTGCGGTAGCATCTATGGCCTATCGTGCAGGAGAAAAATTGACAGATGAACGGACAGGGTTAACGCACGACTTCACGAGAAAAGAAGGTGTGGTGTATACAGAGATTCTTTCTAACTTGGATACTGAATTAGACCGAAGCAAAGTTTGGAATTTGGCGGAAAAATCAGAAAATCGGAAAGATGCCCGAACCGCACGTGAATGGGTGATTGCTCTACCGGACGAGCTGGATGAAGAACAGCGAAAAGAACTAGCAAGAGAGTTTGCTCAATCTTTAGTAGACCGTTATGGGGTGGTTGCAGATTTAGCGATTCATGCACCTAGCAAAGGTGGAGATGATAAAAACCATCATGCACATATCTTACTGACAACTCGCAAAGCAGAATTAGATACTGAAAATAAACTGGTCCTCACTCAAAAATCGGAAATTGAGTTAAGTAACACCAAAAGAAAAAGCTTAGGCATGGGAACAAGCCAGGAAGAAATTAAACAAATTCGAGCCACCTGGGCAAACTTAGCCAATCATGCTCTGGAATATGCAGGGTATCGGGAAAGAATCGACCACCGCAGCTATGCCGATCAAGGTAATCAGATACAAGCCACCATACATGAAGGCAGTAAAGTCACCCAGATGCGCAGAAAGGGCATAGATACTGAAATTAGCCGTTTCAACGACACGATCAAACAGCAGAACAGCCAGCAGCTCCAATACAAACAACAGCACAAGGAACAGACCTTAGAACAGGGTTTCAACCGTGTTGAAAAAGGCTTTGAGCAATGGAAGAAAGATCAGGAAGCTAAACGCCTAGAACTGGAACATAAAAAGCAGTTAAAGCTACAGCAAGAACAAGCGATGAAGCTGAAACAACGCAAAAGCATGAATAGAAATGGGCCTTCCCTATGAGCAATCAAAACGATTTAGACGACCAGTTATATATTTTATTGGCATCCATGAAGGAATACAGGGAAGCCATAGCAGATGATAACAAGCGATTAGAGACGTTTTACAATAAGGTAGCTAGTGGGGTACTAGAACAGAGCAAAAAGACCCTAAATAACGCAAATCAGGAAGCTACACACGCCCTTCAAGGTCGTATTCAGGAGTTAGATAGAGCCACCGATAAATTGAACTACAGATTTATTGCCTTGTTGTGTGCAATTTTCCTTAGTCTGGTATTAGTTTTCCTGTCTTTTATATTTTTATTTATTCCAAGTTTTGACGAGATCAAAGAACGTCGTGCAGAAGCAGCTTGGCTAGAACAAAGATATAACCTTGATATTAAAAACTGTAATGGCCAATCCTGTGTCCGGATCATGAAAAATGACTGTCATGGGCCAAACAAAGATTATTGCGTGATCGACCCTAAATAATGCTTTTTAAAGTGGAGTGGCAGGCCAATAACCGTGAGTAGTGCAAACTTCAGGAATAGAAATGGTAACAGATTTAGGTATTACAGTGGTTCGCCCTCCACCTAGGATAATTTCATCCCCTATAAAAAACTTATGACCATTAAGTTTATTGGTGATACTGACCTTGCCGTCATTTGTATATGCTAATTCAGTGCTATCAGCCCAGATAATAAAAGGACCTGTATCACTGTCCAGTCTGATACAGCCATACGGATCTAAATGCAATATTCCTCCAATAAGTGAAGCTCTTGCACCTGATTCATTATGCTTAATAAAAAATATAGGTTTTACAGGTTGTATAGCATCAGAAACTAAGGCGGGCTTTGCCATACAACCAGTCAGTACAGAAATGATGAAAAAACTTTGAGCTAAATTGTATATTTTCATAGTTAACCAAATTTTGAGAGAGGACAATACTTTGCTTGGTTTCTTTCGTTATTCAATTTATACCGGTGCACGCAAAGTGGCTCGACTTTGAAACATGGCTAAAGCCCTATTTCAAAGCATCGAGCAAAATTTTAATTAAACACGTTTCAATGCCATGATATGACGAACCATCTCGTTAATATGCTGTTTTGTTTCATCATCTTGAGAACTTAGCCAAGTTACAACATCCGCATCAAAAGCTTTTGCTTGAGCAATCGCATGGCGTTCTTGTAATTTTTTCACGAAGTTTGGTTTTACTACTGGCGCATTGGTAGGGTCAAAATTTTTATAGCGTTCTAATTCATTTTGCATGGTTATACCTCCGCTTTTGATTGTGTGATGGCTCAAAAGCAGTAATGATTCTTGCAACATCACCACGTTCGACCCAAACCACTGTTAGTAGTCTACCACGATTGCTTAGACCGATTGATATCAACCGTTGTTCGTCATAATGACCAAGATCGTCAAAGGACATCAGCTCTGGATCAAGAAAAACGCTACATACTTCTTCAAAAGTAATTTCACGCCCTCGATAGACTATTTCCATTTTTTTATCGTGCCATTCAAATAGCAGACCGTAATACTCAATCAACGGCATCTTTAGCCTTTTCCCTAGATTTACAACCTTCTAAAAGTCTACTTAGAGGGTTTCACTTATTCAATAACTCATTAATTTAAATGGGTTCTAACATCTAAGTTTCGTATAACCGCCATTATGTTAAATAGCATAAAAAGGGACCTCAGATTTGGGTCCCTTTTATCTAAATTATTTGTATGCTTGGATAGATTTTAGAATCTCCTGTCTGGCTTCTTCTACATTGCCCCAACCATTAAATTTCATCCATTTACCTTTTTCCAAGTCTTTATAATGTTCAAAGAAATGTTTCATTTGATCTAATTGAAGCTGAGGGAGGTCGCTCAGATCTTCAACATTGTTATATAGAGGTGTGAGCTTAGAATGAGGTACAGCAATGATCTTTGCATCAATACCGGCTTCATCTTCCATATACATGACTCCGACAGGTCTGCTGCGAATTACTGATCCTACAGCAACCGCATGGGGAGCTATTACAAATACATCTAAGGGATCACCATCCTCGCTTAATGTTTGAGGAATATAACCGTAATTGTACGGATATGACATTGCTGTACTTAGAAAGCGATCAACCAATAAAGCATCATATTCTTTATTCACTTCATACTTGATGGGTTTAGCATTTGCCGGGATTTCGATGATGCTATTAAAGTCATCTGGTGGATTAGTACCTGCTTTAACATTTTTAAAACTCATTGTTTTACCTTCTAATATTTAGATTATTAATGATTAGTGAAAAATTGATAGGAAAGTATTCCTAGTACTGTAAAGATTAATGAACCTATTACATGGATGGCTATTGTTGAGATAGCATATTCAAACTTTGAAGCTTGTAGCAACGCAACAATTTCAACTGAAAATGTTGAAAAGGTCGTTAAAGCACCGCAGAAGCCTGTCACAACGAATAACTTATAATTAGGGCTTATTGAGCTATTTGAAAAAAATGATACAGCTAATCCAATAATAAAAGCACCGATTAAGTTAACAATCACTGTCCCGAAAGGAATATTTTCAAATACGCTATTAAATCTTAGACTTATGCCCCAACGAAGCCAGGCACCGATTACAGAACCGAGAGCAATTGATAAAAGAGAAAGATACATGTCTGCTCCTAGTTATGAGCAGCAAAAGATATATAAATAAAGAACTTTATGACGGGAAAACATAGCGTAGCTCCATTTTGTAAAAGCAGAGCACGCGACTACGTACCCTGCTTGAGGGAAACGTAGGTATCATCAGCCAGAATTGGCGGTTTGTGTAAGGAGGATAGCCATCTCCTTTGAGTACTATTATTTAAAAATTGATTAGCTAATTCAACAACCTTCTATTATTAAAATACGTAAGTTTGATACTTTTTTATCTTTAGTTTAGTAAAACTTGAAACTTTTCATTTTTTCTATAATCTTTTTGGAAAGGGTGTCCAGCTAAGCTGAGGCAGGTGTTTGTTGTAGTCGGGCCGCTACAATATTGATAAAGAGCACCTGTATGTTTAATTTCAAGATTTTTAATAAAGTCTCTACGGAAGTATTGACGATCAAAAATGATCTCCAGCTTAATGCTGAGCTGCAATTAATTAATAAATATAAAACGGCTATTTCTGAAGATTATAAACAGGCTATTGTTTTGATCTTTAAAGAACGCGGCTACACACGTTTGGAAATAGGTCAATTACTTGGGGAGCTAAAAGCTTCATAAAATACAGATTAAACAAAGCTTGGATATACATCCAGGCTTTATAAAAAAGTACCTAGCTGTTACCCTTGTCCTGATTTTTTTACTCTAAAAAGTTTCTTCATCTTATGACACCTACGCCACCTTAAGTTTATTTACCTTCTTAAATCTGTAAATAACTCATCACTGTCTAGTGATGTGGTGTAGTCGCTTGTGTGTTGTATATATCACATCACTAGCCTATCTGAAAAATTAAAAAACAGGCTATGTTTATGTTATCTAATGTCCGAGAACAGTGGTTCTCTAACATCCGTGGGGATGTACTTGCCGGATTAGTCGTCGGTCTTGCACTTATTCCTGAAGCCATCGCATTTTCAATTATTGCAGGTGTAGATCCTAAAGTCGGTCTATACGCATCCTTCTGTATTGCCGTCGTGATTTCTTTCGTAGGTGGTCGTCCCGCAATGATTTCAGCTGCCACAGGGGCTATGGCACTGCTTATGGTCACATTGGTCAAAGAGCATGGGCTTGAATATCTGCTGGCAGCAACAATTCTGACAGGCGTGATTCAGATATTGGCAGGCTATTTAAAGCTCGCCAAGTTAATGCGGTTCGTATCTAAATCTGTAGTTATTGGATTCGTAAATGCGTTAGCGATCTTAATTTTCATGGCTCAGTTGCCTGAACTGATTAATGTGACCTGGCATGTATATGCTCTGGTTGCTTTAGGTCTGGCGATTATTTATCTCTTTCCTCTGGTTCCCAAATTAGGAAAATTACTCCCTTCTCCACTTGTCTGCATCATTGCAATCACATTACTGGCAATTGCTCTAGGAATTGATGTACGAACTGTGGGTGATATGGGATCGTTACCTGACACACTTCCAATGTTCTTGATTCCAAATATTCCTTTGAATATTGAAACATTGATGATTATTTTGCCTTATTCGGTAGCACTGGCGGCTGTAGGTTTACTTGAATCGATGATGACAGCAACTATCGTGGATGAAATGACAGATACGCCAAGTGATAAATATCAGGAATGTAAGGGACAAGGGATTGCGAATATTGCTTCTGGCTTTATGGGTGGCATGGCCGGTTGTGCCATGATTGGCCAATCTATGATTAACGTAAAATCAGGCGGCCTTACACGCTTATCAACATTCTCTGCGGGTATTTTTCTTCTTATTCTGGTTGTATTTATTAGCGACTGGCTCAAAGTGATTCCAATGGCTGCATTGGTAGCGGTAATGATCATGGTCTCTATTAGTACTTTTGAATGGAGTTCTGTCACTCAGTTAAAAGATAATCCTAAGAGTAGTAATATCGTCATGATTGCGACAGTGATTGTAGTTGTTGCTACGCATAACTTGGCTCTAGGTGTATTAACGGGCGTTTTGCTTTCAGCCTTGTTCTTGGCGAATAAACTTGAAAATGATATCCAGGTGACAGCTTCTTTTGAGGGAACGGCCCGTTTGTATGATTTGAGAGGTCAGATCTTCTTTAGTTCTTCTGAAAAATTCATGCAAGGTTTTGACTTTAAAGAGGATGTAAAGGATGTGATTATTGATTTGACCCATTCTCACATTTGGGACGTAACATCAGTCGCCATGCTTGATTCTGTTGTAAATAAATTTCAAAAGAATGGTGTGAATGTCACTGTGCGTGGCTTAAATGAAGCCAGCTCTATCATGATTGATAAGTATGGAACACATGCCAGAATCTAAGTGAAGGAGACTCTACATTTATGTAGAATCTCTAAAATTAACATAATACACCTTATACGAAATGCTGTATAATTATCCTTATAATTCAACGCTGTAGTTTCTAGTTGATAGCCCGAACATCCCTGTTCGGGCTTTTTTTATGATTTTTCACGTTCCACGCCTATTACTTAAGCAATGTTTCACAACTTTGATTAGCTCCAGTAAATAATTAAAACCTAGATAATAAGAACCGAGCGAGTGTCTACGAGCGATTGAGCATCATCAAAATTTCGCCCTTGCCTTTTCTCTGATTACAAGCTCCCTTTTGATTTTAAAAGGTAGATACAGAGCATCCCGAATGGGTGCGAACTTTGGAGCTTTTGCTTTTCAAAAAGTATGAGCGAAGCGAATACATTACCAATGCTTTTGCTTTTAGATTTCACAAACAGGATTAACTAAAAACTGCCCCACGAAGCGAGGAACGAGCTTCAATAGAGTACGAGCTTTAGCGAGTACATAGGGCAGTTTTTAGCACTCCCCTCTTTTTAATAATTTTTAATTTTTTAATTTTTAGCATCTGTAATTAATTGATAAATAATAAAAAAAATAAGAATAAGTACACCTTTATCTTGCAATAAGTACACCTTTATCTTGCAATAAGTACACCTCTATCTTGCAATAAGTACACCTCTATCTTGCAAAGTGACACTTAATAAAATAAAGTGTACTTATATACTTAAAAAACATGTGTGCTTATGAAAAAAGAACTAGTCGTTAAAGATAATGCACTAATAAATGCCAGTTATAATTTAGACCTATCAGAACAACGTTTAATACTGTTAGCCATACTTGAAGCTAGGCAATCAAATACACCCAATGATAAAGATTTGACGATTCATGCTGAAAGCTATATCAACCATTTCAATGTTCATAGAAATACAGCCTATAAAGTTCTTAAAGATGCTTGCAAAAGCCTATTTGATCGTAGATTTAGCTATCAAAAACTGACTCAAAAGGGCAACATTGAGAATGTAATAAGTCGATGGGTACAACGAATATCTTATGTAGAGAATGAAGCTCTTGTTCGTATTAAGTTTTCTGATGATGTTGTACCGTTGATTACAAATTTAGAAAAACACTTCACCAGTTATGAACTAGAGCAAGTCAGCAGTTTAACTAGTGTTTACGCTATACGCTTGTATGAGTTGCTTATCGCATGGCGTAGTACAGGCAAAGTGACTATGGTAGAGCTAGAAGAGCTAAGATTAAAACTAGGCATAGAACCCAATGAATACAAGAGAATGGGGCAATTTAAAGAAAAAGTTTTACACCTTGCCATTGATCAAATTAATAAGTACACAGATATAAAAGCAGAGTATGAACAACACAAACGTGGTCGTTCAATTATTGGTTTTTCATTTAAGTTTAAGCAGAAACAACAACCGAAAAAATTAGATTCTAAGCGTGACCCAAACACACCTGACTTTTTTATCAGAATGACCGATGCACAACGCCATTTATTTGCCAATAAAATGTCAGAAATGCCTGAAATGGGGAAATATTCACAAGGTACAGAAAGCTACCAACAATTTGCTATCCGTATAGCAGATATGCTGTTAGAGCCTGAAAAATTCAGAGAGCTTTATCCAATATTAGAAAAGTCTGGATTCAACCCATGAGTAAAAGAGCAAATAGCATAATGAAAGAGGAAGTATGAGCGAAGTAGATATAAGCAAATATGCAGCTTTATATGAATACCAAAAAAATCAATTTTCGATAGTAAAAGGACACTATGAAAAATTAGAAGATAAAGCTACTAAGTATTTAACATATTTATCTATTTTTATTACTGCCTTTTCTTTATTAGCAAAATACTATTTCATAGATACAAATATTAAGGCTCCATTTTTTTTAACTTGTTTGACCTCACTTTATTTGGCTTTAACTTTTATTTTTGTATGTTTGGCATCAGGAAAGCTTTTTTCTTGTCTACAGGTAAAAGAAGTTTTTCAAGTAAATACTGATGATCAAATGATTGATTATTTTCAGAATAATAAGATTGCTACTGTTTACCTTGGTTTAGCTCATCACTATAAAAAAGTTATCAGTTCATATACTGAAAAAAATGATGAAAAAGCAAACTTATTACATAAAGCTTTTGACTATATTCAACTAGCTGGAGCTAGTTTAGTTATTGTGATAATACTGATTATATTAGGAAAATTTTTAGGATAACGTAAATGAGTAATCCAGAGCCTAAACCTGAGTATGTTCCGCCACCACCACCTGTTCGTGATCAACTTACAACAGACTTACCAAAACCTAAGTGATTCAAAATTTCAAAATTAGAGGTAAAAATGGCTGAAGCTAAACCCGAATATGTTCCACCACCACCACCTGTTCGTGATCAATTTACGGCAGATAAACCCAAACCAAAGTGATTGATTTAAAATTTCAAAATAGAGGTAAAAATGGCTGAAGCTAAACCCGAATATGTTCCACCACCACCACCTGTTCGTGATC
>NZ_JCAKMW010000042.1:0-8622 GCF_059515805.1 Acinetobacter sp. CY05
AGTACTATAGTTGCGTAAGTAATTGAGAGTTAATAACAACTGATCCTCTATATCTAAAGTATGCGGTCGACCTGATTTCTTTTTGAGTGATTCTGCTTTTTCTAGAACCTCTACCATTTCAGTAAAAACTCGTCGAGGTACGCCAACTAAGCGTTTGAATTCAGAATCTGAAAAACGGTTTAATTTCTGATATCTCATGAAATTTATATGGAGGTGATTTTTACTTTCGCAAGAGGTCTATTGTTTACTGCATTTTTACTCTTTTCTTCAATAAGTACAGCTAAATCACAAGAAATGCATATTGATAAAATTCTACAGCATCGTAATGCAGCTCATCTTTTATATATTGATCATGATGGTGCATTATTAAATCCTTGGGATACGCGGCCAAATAAGAGTCATGTGTCTAAACAAGATGAAATCAAATATATTGATCATATAACCGATGAAATTTTGGTTAAATCAGATAGTACTCAATGTAAAGATAAATTCACTCTGACTATTTTTATTCATGGTGGATTAAATTTTCTGCGTGATGCTAATGAAAGACCAGATCAATTTATTAAAACTATGCTAAAAGAATGTCATTATCCGGTATTTATTAGCTGGAATTCGGGTGCTTATACCAACTATAGCGATCATCTGTTTCGTATTCGTAAAGGTGAAAGTAACCCAGCTAAGGCCATTCCGAGTATCCCTGTCGTTTTAGCGCAAGATTTAACCCGTTCAATATTAAAAGCACCGAGTGCTTATCTACGTGAAATAAAAAAAGCCTCCTCAGTTCGTAAGCTCTATACGCAAGAAGTGCAACAAGCCTATCCACAATTGATTGGTCGTTTAAAGGCAACAGGACTGAATATTCATCAACCTGAATTGATCCATCAGTCGATTCAGGTTGATCCACTCTTGCCGGTTAAAATCATAACAAAAACCGTGACTACTCCCATTATTGATGGTTTTGGTAAAGGTGCTTGGGATTCTATGCTACGTAGAACCGATTTGATCTTTACTAGCCCTTATTCAATCAACCAATTATTAACACAAGAGCTGCAACCACAGCACCCCCTTAAACAAGGTCATCATTTTGAAACTGCGATAGCCAAGTTTTTTCGAGAATTAAGCTCTAACCCCGCTTTAGCCATTGCTCAACAAAATCTTGCATCTGTACACACCACTGATCAAGATACGAAAGGTCAGAAACTGGCTGCAATTCAGATTAACTTAATTGGTCACTCGATGGGCACTTTGATGGTGAATCAAGCCTTGTCAAAGTATCCCGATTTAAATGTCAAAAACATCGTCTATATGGGAGCAGCTGCACCGCTAAGAAGCCTCGAGTCCACAATTGCACCTTGGTTGCAACATCATCCTAATACGCATTTTTATAGTTTAAGCCTAGATCCTTATAATGAATTAAGTGAACAATCTGGCCAGGGTTTACTTCCCCGAGGTAGTTTACTCAACTGGATTGATAATATATTTTCAGATATTCATTCTGTAAAAGATAGAACTGTAGGTTCATGGATTAATATCATTATGTTAGTTGATGATATGTTTGCGCCATCACCTTATTTACGTGAGCGCATTCATCTCACCAAGTTTCATGTACACACGTCTCAAGGCATGGATGTTGGCCCACAAAAACATGGCGAGTTTGATAATTATGCTTTTTGGCGTGAAGAATATTGGACTGGGCAAGAGCTTGAGCGCCTTGTTAAATAACAGCATTTGTTATGGGCCGATTTAAACATTAGCGTAAATTAAAACTGGCCCGAATACGATCCAGTAAAACGCGATGTGAATCTGAAATTATGGCACCTTTACGCATTAATAACTGCGTTTTGGCTTGTTGAAAGGTGCTGGAATCAATTTCTAGTACATCGACCAGACCCGCTTCTACCGCAACCCCAATATCAGCATAACGCATGGCAGAAATACCATGCCCTGCAATCACATAATTTTTAAGTGCGGTAATAGAGTTGGTGGTTAAGGCAATATTTAAACCCAAATTTAAACGTACTAATTCAGCATCTAATAACTGGCGAAAACCATGCCCCACCGACATCACCGCAAATTTATAATTTAAAGTCTGCGCCAAAGATACCGCTCCTTGCTGTAAGGTTAATGGATGACCTTTAGGCACAGCTAAAATAAAGGGCTCTTCGCGTTCCGCAATCACTTTAATTTCAGGATGCAACGGTGGATTATAGGCCAACCCAATATGCGCTAAACCTTCCGTTACCTGCCGAATCACATCCTGCACGCTCATTAATTCCAGTTGCAACTGCACATTTGGATAAGTGGCATGCATATGTTTAAGCACATCATAAATTAAATCTTGTAAGTAACTTTCACTCGAGACCAAATTGACTTTGGCTAACTGTGCCGATTTAAGCTGTGCCAATTGCTCAAATAATGCTAATTCACGTTTTTGATTTTCCTCAAAATACTCTAAGACGATATAGGCAGCTTCTGTGGGCACAACATTACGACCACGGCGTTCAAACAGCTGGGTTTGTAGCTGGGCTTCAAGAAGTTGGATTTGGCGGCTAATGGCAGATTGTTCGATATTAAGTAAGTCGGCAGTTTTACGAATCGAACCTAACAGCATCACATTATAAAAATAACGCAGTCTTTTTTCATTAATCCCTGCTAAAGGCAGCGTGTGTTTTTGCATAGGTTTGTACTTATTATTGATGCTTTTAAAGCATCATTATCAATAAAAAGCTGCATTGTTATCAAGTGCTCAAGCTGCTTAAACTCATCTCTAAGGAAAAATAACAATAAGCAACAGGAGTTTGCTCATGCGAGAACAACAACTCGATCGGATGTATCAAAAAATTAGTTGGCGCTTATTGCCATTTTTATTGCTGTGTTATTTTTTTGCCTATTTAGACCGTATTAATATCGGGTTTGCCAAATTACAAATGCAGCAAGATTTAGGCTTTAGTGATGCTATTTATGGCATGGCTGCAGGTATTTTCTTTTTAGGCTACGTGCTGTTTGAAGTTCCCACCAACTTGTATTTTAGCAAGATTGGGGCGCGTAAAACTTTTATGCGCATTATGGTGCTGTGGGGTCTGACTTCAATGTCGATGTTATTTGTGACGACTCCAACCATGTTCTACATTTTGCGCTTTTTGCTGGGCGTATTTGAAGCAGGTTTTGCCCCAGGTTTAATTTTTTATCTGACCTATTGGTATTCGGGTGCTCGTATGGCACGCGTCATGGCGATTGTCATGTTGGCTGCGCCCCTAGGTGGAATGTTGGGGGCACCTTTGTCCACACAAATTATGACCCATATGCATGACATTTATCATATGGCGGGTTGGCAATGGTTATTTTTACTTGAAGGTTTGCCTACGGTGCTATTAGGAGTGATGGCGTATTTTTATTTGGTTGATCGTCCACAAGATGCCAAATGGTTAAGCCTTGATGAGAAAAAATTATTGCAACAAGAAATTCAATTACATCAAGCAACGCAGACGCATCAAGGTTTTAAAACTGTCCTTAAAGATCCATGGATTTATTTTATGGCTTTGGGTTATTTCAGCATCATTAGCGGGATTTATGCAGTCGGGTTTTGGTTACCGTCTTTACTTAAAAGCAGCGGCGTAGAAAGCTTAACCAGCATTGGCTGGTTGGTGGCCATCCCTTATTTACTTAGCGCGATTTTGATGAACCTTGTAGCACGACGTTCCGACCGTTACCAAGAACGTAAATGGCACAGTATTTTACCTACGCTCTTGGCAGGAGTCTGTCTGTTAAGTTCGGTTATGAGTACTCATTTTATCTTGTCATTTATTGCAATTTGTTTTGCCACTGCATTTATGTTTGTTGCCTATACCATTTTTTGGTCAATTCCTGCGCAGTACTTAACAGGCACAGCTGCGGCTGGCGGCATTGCGCTGATCAACAGTATTGGGCTATTGGGTGGTTTTGTTAGCCCAAATATTATGGCATTTGCCCAAAGTACCACTCAATCCTTGGTTGCGGGCTGGATCAGTATTGCCTTATTACTTGGTTGTGGCGCCTTGTTGCTTTGGTATGCCTTCCGTTTAAAAAAACCACTTTCTACTTCTCAGGCTGTTCGCGCCACTTCATAAGGATCATTCTATGCCAACGATTGCTATTGCTGGTTTTCAGCATGAAACCAATACTTTTTCCCCAAGTCTGGCACGCTATGATGACTTTATTCATGGCGGTGGCTTTCCGGGATTAACCTATGCCCAAGACCTGTTCGCATTTGCCGAGCACAATATTCCTATTGGCGGTTTTATTCAAACTGCCCAGCAGTTGGGTTATCAGCTTGAGCCGATTCTATGGGCAGGTGCATCACCTTCGGCACAGGTCGAGCAGCAGACCTATGAACGTATCTGTCAGGATATTATCGCGGGCATTATCGCCCAGCCAGTGGATGCTATTTATCTTGATTTACATGGTGCTATGGTGGCTGAACATTTAGATGATGGCGAAGGTGAATTACTGCGCCGTATTCGTGCAGTGGTGGGTCAAGAGATCCCCATCATCACCAGTTTAGATTTTCATGCCAACGTTACTCAGCAAATGTTTGAACATGCCACGGCAATGCTGTCTTATCAGACCTATCCACATATTGATATGGCAGTTACAGGCGCACGCTGTGCTGTGCTATTAGATGAAATTTTAAAAGGCAAACAACTACATAAAGACATCTACAAACTGCCATTTTTAATTGCTTTAAATGCGCAGTGTACAGATTTAGAACCTGCCAAAAGTACCTTTCAGCGTTTACAACAGTTACAGCAAGACACTGGGGTGCTACTCAACTTTACCCCAGGTTTTCCTGCGGCAGATTTTTATGACTGTGGCGGCACGCTATGGGGCTATAGCGCATCGCTACCGCAACTGCAACACACCATGCAGCAATGCCAAAGTGAATTGCTGGCGCATGAAGCCAATTGGCACATGGAATTTTTAAGCCCTGATGTGGCGATTGCCCAAGCCCAACAACTGTTTAAAGATCAGCAAAAACCGATTGTTATTGCCGACACCCAAGACAACCCCGGTGCAGGCGGTGATTCTAACACCACAGGCATGTTACATGCCCTCGTCAAAGCCAAAGTACAACGTGCATTAGTGGGTTTAATCTGTGATCCTCACACCGTACAAAGCGTTGGTCACCTTGCAATAGGTGAACGGTTTTATGCCCAACTTGGCGGTAGCAGCAATGGCGACCCTGCCCTATGTGGTGAGTTTATTTTAAAAGCACGTCATACAGGTCAATTTCATTATCAAGGGCCTATGATGCATGGTGTGGCAGTGGATATTGGCGAGAGTATCTTAGTGTCTTATCAAGGGATTGATATTGCAGTAAGTTCCTATAAGGCTCAGCTCCTAGATCGCGTGATGTTTAGAATCTTTAAGGTTGATCCTGAAGACTATCCACTCATTGTGGTAAAAAGTTCGGTACATTTCCGCGCTGATTTTACCCACATGAGCGGCGCAATTTTAGTTGCCAAAGCCCAAGGGCCGATGCTGGCAGACCCACGCGATTTAAACTGGCAAAAGATTAATCCTGAGATCCGTTTAGCTCCACTGGCTTTAAGCTTACAAGAATCAGCTTAAAGCCCTGCCTTATGTTCAAGTGGCTGATTCAAGCATTTCTCATCCGCCGCTATTACTTTTAAAAGGCGGGTATAAGACATAAAAAAAGGCTTGATTCCTTTAGAATCAAGCCTTTCCGCTTTATACAACACTATGTTCAGTTATATTCAGCTAGGGGTGGCGTCAATTGAACTAAACACATAAGACATTGATTTATATATATTTTATAATTTATTAAAAATTATATGATACATATAGTGATACAAACAAACTTTAATTGATGATAAAACCAGAGTTTATATAGTTATCCCAACTTCTAATAATATCCGACTCTCCATAGCTACCGCTTGCAAATAGATTTTGTTTCAAACCTTTTTTCATTTCTAAAGCTTGTGCATCAAGTTGGTCATTAGTATTTTCTAGATAGTAATATTTAAGCAAAAAAGGAAAACCCGATCCATCATGACTAGAAGCTAAAAGGTCACCATACTTATTAGAAAAACTTGCTAAATCATCAAAATCATATCCACCCCAACCGTATCTTGATCGATTTTTCACATAACTAATTAACAAATTTATAATATGATCTAAAAACTCTTTTTCACTTAGTTTATTAGGTCTAATACATTTTTGTTCCATAGCCAGATAAGAGAAAGCCATAACCGAGGAAACAGTATGAGGAAGATTATCCATTAAAGCCATTTTTTGTAAAATTCGAATTAAATCTCTTGAATTGAGATTAAACATCTCAGATAACATTAATATATCTTTATTATTTAACCTTAAACCATACTTATTTACGTATTCACGAACTACCTCGATATAACTATTACTTTCCCTTTTAGGAAACTTAATGTTTAAATCAATAAATTTTTCCAAATAACTATTTGTAGAAGTGAAGCCATAGAAACTATTTATTGACTCCTCCAACTGAGCTTTATTAGTAGAGATTACAAAAACAATGTTTGGAATATCAAAGAAATGTTTGATGCGCTCTATCAATTTTATAGAGAATTCAGGCTTACACCTGTCTAATTCATCAACAATAAATACTAAAGGCTTATCCAAATCTTTAACTAACTCACCTAATGCGTCTTTAAAATATTTCAATTCATTTTTATTCGTATTGTAATTTTCTACTAACTCAATTAGATGTTCCCGTAATCCTTCTTCCAATAACTCACCAGCCTTTTCTCCAACCTCTCCCGTAGCATCCTTAACTGCTGTAACTGTTTCCTGTACACTTTTACTAAAATATCCAGCCCCCATCAATGTCATTGCCAAAGACCAAATAAGCATAGGTAGATTTGGAAGAACAGCATGATATGCACCTATAAATTTTTCTTTAAATGTAGCTATAACAGTTTGCTCTGCATCAACAGCATTAAGAATTTCCATAGATAAAATAAGAAAAGGGTCTTCCATAAAATCATGTGCGAAAGCATCTATGTATATAACCTTATAATCATTCTGCGACAAATCTGCTTTCCAATTTTTTACAAACCAAGTTTTGCCTGCTCCCCATTCTGCATCTAATGCAATAGTCGCACCGCAATTCAAATTAGAGATGAAATTAGTCAATTTTTTACTTAGTTGCTGACGTCCCCACAAGTCGCCTTGAAATGGTACTGTAATTTCTTCTTCACGATCTTTGATAAATTTAGTTGCTACATTCATTCTTATTCCCCTTTTTAAATATCGCTCAAAGTATAAGATATCCATCTAAATCGCAATTTTTTTGAATGGTATACACAGTCCATGTTGTTAATTTTATAAGACTTCACTCTTTTAGATAAATTATGGTTGTAGTGGTTTAATAAAGTTGGACACCAATTTAGGTGATAATGTATTCACCAAAGAGGTGCTCAATGAGAACAAGACGAACATTTACTCCAGAATTCAAATTAGAAGCAGCAAGCCTTGTACTTGATCAAGGCTATTCAATTTTACAGGCCTGTCGTGCTTTAGATGTTGGGCAGACAGCATTAAAACGTTGGGTTGATCAACTTCAATTTGAACGAACAGGACAATCTCCAACAATGCCTGCTCTAACAGCTGAGCAAAGGGAAATACAACAACTTAAAGCTCGTATCCATCAACTCGAGCAGGAGAAGATGATCCTAAAAAAGGCTACAGCTCTCTTAATGTCAGACGAATTCAAACATATGCGTTGATTGATCAATTAAGAAAGCTAAGCTCTGTTAAATTAATCTGTCGTGCCTTTGGTGTACTGCGTTCAAGCTATTACCATTACCGTTCAACAAGTAAAACTCCTCATCCAGATCGTATCAAGCTTAAAGTGATGATTAAAAGTCTATTTAAGCAAAGTCGTCACTCTCTTGGTAGTCGGGGAATTCGATTTATGTTGTTGAATCAGGGCATTAAGATTGGACGCTATCTGGTACGTAAGTTAATGCGTGAATCAGGTCTTGTTTCCAAACAACGTAAGAAGTACAAATATCAAAGCAACGTAGCTGAAGTCCCTGCTGTTCCAAATATATTAAACAGGCAATTTAAACCTGTTCAGCCTAATCATGTGTGGAGCAGTGACATTACCTATATTTGGACAGGTAAAACATGGGCTTATCTTGCAGTTGTTCTTGATCTGTATGCTCGTCGAGTGATTGGTTGGTCTATGTCGTCCCAAGCAGACCAACATTTAGTCATTAAGGCATTAGATGAAGCATGGCATCGGCGAGGTAAACCGAGTGGCGTGATCTTCCATTCTGATCAAGGCAGCCAATATAAAAGCCTTTTAGTTCGGCATAGGTTGGCGTGCTACGCCATGCAACAAAGTATGAGTCGTAAAGGAAACTGTTGGGACAATGCCCCAACAGAAAGGCTTTTTAGAAGTCTCAAGACTGAGTGGATTCCCAAATTGGGATACAGCTCAATTGAAGAAGCGAAGCTAGATGTTGGTCTGTATCTGATGGAATACTACAATCAGATACGACCTCATCGATTTAACGATGGTATCAGTCCTTGTCAGGCTGAAAATGAACTTAAAACTGTGTCCAATATTTGTTGACCACTACA
>NZ_JCAKMW010000043.1:0-8618 GCF_059515805.1 Acinetobacter sp. CY05
TACAACACCCAAACAGTTGGTGTGGTAGTCAAAATCACTACAAACAACTTGATTTAGTTAACGTTAACGAACAAAATAGACGACTCAGATATACCTGTTAATAACTCATTTGACGAAAGTTAGGCATCTGTAAGACCTGATAAGTAAGCATCCAAGTTGTGCTGGCGACAATAGCAAGAGTGAACCACCTGATCCCTTCCCGAACTCAGAAGTGAAACCTCTTAGCGCTGATGGTAGTGTGGGGTTACCCATGTGAGAGTAAGTCATCGCCAGCTCATTATTCTAAAAATCCTCCGATCAATGATCGGGGGATTTTTTTCGTGTTGAATTTTGCTCAAAATTTCCGACGAAATACACTGAATTTAGAAATTTTTAGGTCCTTTGGTCTTATATCCATATTTGATTCCCATAAATTAATGTTTTATATAAATTAATAAAATTAATTGATTACTAATTTATTCAGTATTTAGTTTACAACAGACCTTTTTTTAGTTTTTTTGACCATATAAATGCCTATTTATACCTAAAATGCATAATTAAATACCCTAAGGGTTGTGGACAAAGCATCATATCCTGTCATTCTTATCCAATGAAAAAATGAATGATTGTTCATTTTATTCGAATAAAAAATAAAAAAATCTCACAATTGGAGGTGAGGATAAATGACAGCGCAAACAATGAATGTCAATGCTGTAGTTGATAAGGCAAAATTTAAACCCTTTCATATGACAGTGGTACTTTGGTGCTTATTTGTTGTACTTTTTGATGGTTATGATTTAGCAATTAATGGTGTGGTCTTACCTTTGCTGATGCAAGAGTGGGGTATGACTGCAGTTCAAGCAGGTATGTTGGCAAGTACAGCACTTGCGGGCATGATGTTTGGTGCCATGTTGTTTGGCATGTTGGCAGACAAAATTGGTCGTAAAAAAGTTATTTTAATTTGTGTGACTTTATTTAGTGGTTTTACTTTCTTAGGTGGTTTCGCAGAAAATCCAACCCAATTTGGTGTATTACGTTTTATTGCTGGTCTTGGAATTGGTGGTGTATTACCTAATTTAGTGGCATTAACCTCTGAATATGCGCCGCAAAAATTACGTAGCACTCTAGTGACTGCTATGTTTAGTGGTTATGCAATGGGCGGTATTATGGCTGCTTTGCTTGGCGCTTGGTTAACTCCAACGGTAGGCTGGCAAATCATGTTTTGGATTGCAGGTATTCCTTTATTAGTTTTACCTTTATTAATTAAGTTTTTACCAGAATCTTTAACTTTTTTAGTTAAGCAGCAAAAGATTGAAAAAGCCCAAAGTATTGTTCAGAAATTAGCACCAGAAGAAAAAGTAACTCCAGATACGGTATTGGTTCTGAATGAAGTGAAAGTGCCAGATGCATCTATTTCGGCTTTATTTAAGCAAGGCCGTGCAGGTGGTACGGTTCTGTTTTGGACCGCATTTTTTATGTGTTTATTGATGGTATATGCTTTAGGCAGTTGGCTACCAAAATTGATGATGGCAGCGGGTTACTCGCTCGGTAGCAGTTTAACATTCCTGTTGGCATTAAATATTGGCGCAGTGATCGGTACTGCAGGTGGTGGTGTGCTAGCCGATCGTTTCCACCTTAAACCTGTGATTATTAGTATGTTGTTGGTTGGTGCTTTGGCTCTAGTGGGTTTAGGTTTTAATTCACCACAGCCGGTCATTTATTTACTGGTCGCGCTCGCAGGTGCAGCCTCAATTGGTTGTAGTATTTTACTGTACAGTTATGTTGCACAGTATTATCCGCTTGCAGTACGTTCAACTGGTTTAGGTTGGGCATCAGGGATTGGGCGATTAGGTGCCATTGTAGGTCCAATTTTTATTGGTTTCTTATTAGGTTTAGCCTTACCACATAAAATCAATTTCTTAGCGGTTGCGATTCCTGCCATTATCGCAGTCATTGCGGTGGCATTAATTCGTCCAGTGAAAGTTGTAGATGAATCTGTGCTTGAAGCAAATCCAGTTCAGCCAATTAAACAAACGACTTAATTTAAAATAAAAAAAGCCTCCTTTGGGAGGCTTTTTTTTATGGCTGTTTTGGCTCGAGTTTAGCTATAATTAATAATTATATGGAATGCTAAAAACGCATACAAAAACTATTTTTAATGTTTAGCTTATTTTGTATTAGATAAAAATAGTTATATTTTGAACAATTAAGCCATAGATGAACATAAATCTCGCAACTTTGCTGCAGAAATCTAAGTAAAGCGTATTAAAAATCGGTATTGTGGTTCTATCAAAGGAAAAAAATCATGGCGAGTTTTATAAAAACCAATCTGATTTTTTTCTGTTTGCAAATTAGAGCCTAGCGCCCAAAAGGTGTCAATCTAGCTTCAAACACAACAAGATTAATATTGAAATGGAGTTTTTTTAGCTGCGATTAATCCAATAACAACTGCTAAAAAAATGACGAAGGTTTAGGTGTTCTATGACAGATAATCGCGAGAATTGGTCAGCCCGCTCTGGCTTTATTATTGCTGCAATTGGCTCCGCAGTGGGTTTGGGAAATATTTGGCGTTTTCCTTATGTAGCTTATGAAAATGGCGGTGGTGCTTTTTTAATCCCTTATTTAGTTGCAATTTTTGCAGCAGGTCTTCCATTACTATTTCTAGACTATGCAGTTGGACATAAGTTTCGTAAAGCACCACCTACTGCTTATAAAAAGCTTATGAAAGCTGAATCACTTGGATGGTGGCAAGTGATGGTGACTTTGGTGATTGGTATTTACTACGCCAGTGTATTGTCTTGGGCGGGCAGTTATATGTTCTACTCGTTTGGACAAAAATGGGGCACAGATACGCAAGCATTCTTCTTTAATACGTATCTACAAAATGGTGAAGGTTTAGCCCTTGGCTTTGTACCCACATTATTTTGGGGCTTAGTCATTGTCTGGTTGGCTGTAATGCTGATTTTGTACGGCGGGGTACGTCGTGGTGTCGAGTTGGCCAATAAAATCTTTATGCCACTTTTGGTAATTTTATTTTCTATCTTAGTGATTCAAGCGGTACGTTTGCCTGGTGCAATGGATGGTCTAAATGCCTTCTTTACCCCAAATTGGGAAGCAATGGCCAACTATAAAGTATGGCTCGCAGCATTTGGCCATATTTTCTTCTCGTTATCGGTTGGTTTCGGGATCATGTTGACCTATGCATCGTATTTAAAGAAAAAGACCAATTTAACTGGCTCGGGTGTTGTAGTGGCTTTGGCTAACTCATCCTTTGAAATTTTGGCAGGTATTGGTGTATTTGCCGCACTTGGCTTTATGGCATTTAGCTCAGGTGCTCAAGTAGAAGATGTGGTCTCAGGTGGTATTGGTTTAGCCTTTATTGCTTTCCCTAAAATTATTTCAAGCTTAGGTGCTGGCGGCGACTTATTTGGTTTCTTATTCTTTGCTTCGCTGACTGTGGCAGGGATTACTTCTATGGTGAGTATTTTACAAGTACCAATTGCTGCTTTCCAAGATAAGCTGGGTTGGTCACATAAAAAGTCAGTAACGATTATTGCTGGTAGTTCAGCCATTGTATCTACTCTAATGTTCTCAACGCATAGTGCGATTACCTTCGTTGATATTATTGACTACTTTGCCAATAACATTGGTATTGTGGGTGGTGGTTTACTTTCTATTATTTTGGTGTCTTGGTTGCATCGTCCATTAATGAAACAACTTGAAGTGCATATTAATCAATATTCAAGTATTAAGTTGGGTGCGAGTTGGAACTTTATGTTGACCATCGTAACGCCAATTTCATTATTGATTGCATTAGGCTTAACTATAAAATCTATTATGCAAGAAGGTTATGGCGGTTATGCATCTGAAATTTTATGGATTGTTGGTGGTGGTACATTGGCCTTCTTTATTTTAGGTGCGATTTTATTTAGCTTAATGAAAGATCGTCATAGTGAGGAGAAATAATATGAATACATCGGCACTGATGATGATGATAATCTCAATGAGCTTACTATGGGGCGGCTTAATTTTAGCTACGATTCATTTGATTAAAAATCCTGATGAAGCTGAAGATTAGACATCCACAATAAAAGCATTGTTTTTGTAAATAATAGTCATTATCATTTGTTTGATAATGACTATTTTTTTGGGTGGCTTCTTCGCATGTCCACAGTTTTAAATATAGAGGTACTGAGCGCATTTTTAGTCACGCTAATGGCGGGGTTAGCCACCGTTGTTGGTGGGATTTTAGTGATTTTTTTTAATCGACCTAGCTATCGGTTTTTATCTTTTGGTTTAGCTTTCTCAGCAGGTGCAATGGTCTATGTTGCACTGACTGAAATTTTAAACAAATCTATAGACTCCTTTAGTCAGCAATATGATGAAAATTTAGGTTTTGCCTTTGGCACACTCGCTTTTTTATTGGGTGTGATTTTAGTATTGTTGCTGGATCATCTGATTCCAAATCCACATCAAGTGGTGGAAAAAAGTCATCTAGATGCAGGCTTACAACAGCAATTGCTGCGCACAGGTTTAATGACTTTATTTGCGATTAGTGCACATAACTTACCTGAGGGTTTAGCTACTTTTTTTGCAACATTAGAAAGTCCAACTTTGGGCGCACCACTTGCAGTCGCAATTGCGATTCATAATATTCCTGAAGGTGTCGCCATTGCTTTGCCTGTCTATATGGCAACAGGGCGTAAAGACTACGCGATTTTAGCCAGCCTTGTTTCAGGTTTGGCTGAGCCTCTAGGTGCTGCATTGGGTTACTTTATTTTGGCGCCATTGATGGGACCTGTAGTGTATGGCATTATTTTTGGAGTGATTGGGGGAGTCATGGTGTATTTGGCTTTAGATGAGTTATTGCCCACCGCCAAACGTTATGCACAAGGTCATGAAACGGTGTATGGCTTAGTCACAGGTATGGCATCTCTTGCTATTAGTTTAGTTATTTTTCGCTTTGTCTAAAATAAAAAAAGGTGGCGAAAGCCACCTTTTTGCTTATGTTTGCTTATGCAGTTTTTTGCATTAGGCAGTAGAAGAAACCATCGCCATGCCCCACTTGTGGGAACAGTTGACGACCGTGAATTTGTTCTACACCCCAATTGGCATCAATTTTAACTTCTTGAGCATCAGCATGCGTACTAAAGAAATTTACCATCTGCTGTTCGTTTTCAGCTTTTAGAATGGAGCAGGTAATATAAAGTAGCGTACCGCCGACTTTAAGCTGCTGCCACATGTTTTCTAAAATCTGTTTTTGCAGTTCTACAGTTTGTTGAATATCGCTCGATTGACGCAGTAAACGAATATCAGGATGACGACGAATTACACCCACTGCAGTACATGGTGCATCAAGTACAATACAGTCAGCTAATTCAGGTGCTTGCCATTGAATAGCGTCAGCTGTAACCACTTCAACATGCTCACCAGCTAAGACCAAACGCTCTAAATTTTCTGAAAGACGTTTTAAACGTTTTTCGTCTTGGTCTAAAGCAATGAGTTTTTTGACATCAAAAGTTTCTAGGATGTGTGCCGTTTTACCACCTGGAGCTGCACAAGCATCAATGACAAACTGACCATCTAAGTTTGGCAATAATGTGGCACACAGCTGCGCATGTTCATCTTGTACAGAGAAACCACCTGCTTCAAAACCAGGTAAGCTTGGAATATGTAGGCTTTCGTCCATGACAATGCCCACCTCAGAAATTTCACAGCGATGTGCCGCAATCCCTTCATCTTCTAAGATATCAAGATATTCATCACGGCTCACCTGACGGGTGTTTACACGTAAAGTCAGGGGGGCAAGTTGTTTAAGCTGGTAACTGATTTCAGGGAGTTGCTCACCCCAATCTTTTTTCAAGCGCTTAGATAACCAACTTGGTAAACCTGGAGCTTGTTCGAGTACATCATAGAACTGTTCTGATTCACGGGTCGCACGACGTAAAATCGCATTTACCACGCCACTTAAACTTTCCATACCCAATTGTTTACATGCTTCTACGGTTTCTGAAATCGCAGCGTGGGCAGCAACACGGGTACATAAAAGTTGGTATAAACCAAGATAAAGACACGTCTCTACCACTTGATTTTCTAAAGGTTTAGAAAGGAGTGGTAGCGTCAGTTGCTTTAATGAGTGCCATTGACGTAAACAGCCCAATACCAATTCATGGTACAAGGCACGGTCTTTATCCGACACAATATTCATGTGTTGGGCAAGAACCGATTGTAATGATTGACCATTTTGGACAGCCAATAACGTTTTTACAACCTGAGCACGTAAGTTGAGGTTTTTACCTGAGGCGTGGGGAGATTGCTTCATTATAAAATTTGTCCAATATTCAATTTTTGGGTTTGCAGAACTTGTACTGCATTTAAGGCTTTAGCGCCCGGCCACTGTAATGAGGTTAGGATCACGACCTGACCATCACCACATGCCACGCTTACGCCGTGTTTGCTAATAGCAATGATTTCACCTGCTTGGGCTGTTACTTTCTGCTCAGAAAGTCTTGAGCTCCAAACACGTAAATTGTTTTGTTCATCTAAACGGATAAACGCCACTGGCCAAGGATTGAAGGCGCGAATGTTACGATCAATTTGTACAGCAGATTGTGACCAATCAATTTGTGCTTCAGTTTTACTCAATTTATGTGCATAGACAGTGAGCGTTTCATCCTGTATTTCGCGCTGTGCTAAATACTGTTGCAAAGTCGCTTCTGAGGCCAAAACAGCTACAATCGCTTCAGCACCTTGGACAGCCAGTTTATCATGAAGGGTAGCTGAGGTGTCATCTGCGAGAATAGGACAGAGGGTTTTAAACATCATATCGCCAGTATCTAAACCTGCGGCCATTTTCATGATGGTCACGCCAGTTTCTTGATCCCCTCTAGCAATGGCACGTTGAATGGGTGCAGCACCGCGCCAACGTGGTAAGAGTGAACCATGAATATTCAGGCAACCGTATTTAGGCGTGTCTAAGACCACTTGTGGCAAAATCAAGCCATATGCTGCCACTACCATTACATCAGCACCCAAGGCTTTGAGTTCAGCTTGTGCTGCTAAACCTTCTTCAGTTGAAGACTTAAAGTGCAATGGTTGATAGACAGGTAAGTCATGTTCTAAAGCCAACTGTTTGACTGCCGAAGCTGTTAATTTTTGTCCACGACCTGCTTTGCGGTCAGGTTGCGTATAGACCGCGACAATTTCATGTTCAGTTTTAAGTAATGCAGCTAATGCAGTTGCTGCAAATTCTGGTGTGCCCGCAAAGATAATTTTCAATTTAACAGCCCATACAGTGGTTTTGTAAATTATAGCAAACTGCCAAAATCCGAGTGGATTTTTATAGTGAATAAAACTACATGAGCTCGTTTCGCTGTTACATTCAAATACTGAGATCTTATGTATGTACTGTAAAAAATAGACTTTAAAAGATCTTTTGATTCTTTACGCCATGATCCTGATAAAAATCATTGGTTTGATTGCTTTATAAGTGACCTAAGTTCTTAACGTCATATAGGAAATGACAAAAATTTTGAGCTCTTATTTAAATATTTTGAGTTTTATGATTCAGGACAATATCGTGCACAAAAAAATCAATAGATTAATCAATTAAATGCTAAGCATAAAACCTCAAAAAAAAGATGAATTGGAAGTATTTAGAAGTTTTAGTTTTCTAAATATTAATGGATTAAGCTTATAATTTTCTATGTGAGAAATAATATTAGATCTCTTTCATAAATCAAAAAATGATCTACTTTTTGCTTCTTATTTGTACCGAAGAATTTCGAATATTCATGCATAATTTACGAATGAAATACATCGACTCAAAGAAGCTTTCTGAAACACAGTTTAAGCGATATACAGGCATCTCATGGTCAACCTTTTATGTAATGGTTGAGCAATTGCAGAAACATGTTCCAGAGAAAGGTAGACCTCCGAAATTGCGTATAGAGGATCAAATTCTTCTGTGCTTAAGTTATTGGCGTGAATATCGAACTTTGTTCCATGTCGCAACAAGTTATGGCGTGTCAGAGCCTACTGCTTCAAGAATCGTCCGCCAGGTAGAGGACTGCCTCATCAAGTCCAATCTATTTAATTTACCTAAGAGTTTGCCTGAAGGCAAAGGGATCGACTGGAATGTGGTGGTCGTAGATGCCACAGAAATCCCAATACAAAGACCTAAAAAAACAGAAGAAAAGCTATAGTGGCAAGAAGAAAGCACATACTTTCAAAGTTCAGGCCATTATCCATTATAGAACTCAGCAAGTTCTGAGTTTATGTACGAATCGTGGTGCTGTACATGATTTCGAACTCTTCAAACGCAACTTGAATCAGATTCCTGCAGGTGCCTTTATCCTTGCAGATAAAGGTTATCAAGGGATCTATACAGTATATCCAAATAGCTTATTGCCATTAAAAGCAAAAAAGCGCTGCAAACTAGATCTGGAGCTAAAATTTTACAATCAAGAAATTAATAAAAGAAGAATTGGGATTGAGCATGTATTTGGCCGTTTGAAAACCTTCAAAATCCTTGCCGAGCGTTATCGAAACCGAGGAAAAAGACTCGGATTAAGATTTAATTTGATCGCGGGCATCTACAATTTGGAGCTGAGTAAAAAATAACTTATGAAAGAAGTCTA
>NZ_JCAKMW010000044.1:0-8338 GCF_059515805.1 Acinetobacter sp. CY05
TAACTAAACGTGGGGGAATGGGTAACTAAACGTGGGGGAATGGGTAACTAAACGTGGGGGAATACAATCTTTAGTTATTGAAATTTAATAATTAAAGTTAAGTTAAAAACATTTAAAAACCTTAAAATAATTAAAAGCTCAAGTTATGAAAAATTGCCCTTGGTTTTCGCTTTGTTTCACTCGCTCAAACTCTATTGAATCTCGCTTTCGCTCGATTCGTCGGGGCAATTTTTTGGCTAATACTTACGTGAAATTAAGAAAAAGCAAAAGCAACTCGGAATTCGCTTCGCTCATAAGTCTTTTATGCTCGCTACGCTCGATCATGGAGCCAAATTCATACAGTCGCTTTGCTCTGCTAATCTCGTTCAAATGCGAAAGGAAGCTTTGTAATCAAGGTAAGGTAAGGACGAAATTTTGATATTGCTCAATCGCTCGTAGACACTCGCTCGGTTAATGCTTTTTAGAATCACAAAGAAAAGAACAAAGCGAACGGAGTGTGAGCGCATAACGATAGATCTCTTCCCACCCTCTGATTACCGCTTTTTTGTGAATTGGATTTTCAACAACAAGTGAATAGGGTGGAGATTTGTTTTAAATATGGCTCTATTTCTTCGTATTTTGCGTTTCTGGGTATTTTGACTATCTACCCTAACCCAGTCTTAAAAAGCGTGTTAAAGCGCATTTGGTGCGATTTTGCGGTGTTCTTGTTTTGGTGGTTCGCATTAGTTGGAAAATGGAATAAATACCATTGCGAATGACGACGATTGAGCAATGGGAATGTGCCATTTTAACTGGTTTGGTGAGTTTGGTTTTGAGTGTGTCCGCGTCTTTTAATAGCGGACTCTAGTCCCAAATTTGGGACATATTTTCACACCGAATTTACAGCTTTTTGATAACCTTTTGATACCGCTTTGATAACCTTCTGATAACTTTTTGATACCACTTTGATAACTTTAGATGAAATACGCCCTTTTTACTGATTTTTCTGCTTAATTTCCCCAAGAATTTAAGCCTGACTTTTGACGATTTTTAGTTATACACCATACGCACCTAGGCAGGATGCTAAAAATCTTCAATTTTTTTATTTAAAATCAGAATGATAAAGCATTTTTTTTATTTAAAACTTAAATAAAAGCAACAAAAAAATGTTTGCGAATGTGTACAATTGATAGGTAAGAGACTGAAATTTCTATGTAATTTTGATTACAACTTGAAAACATTGAGGTATGACTCAGCCTGATAAAAAAAAGCAGATTTCTGTGTAGTACTTTGTGCTGTTTCTCTCATTTTTTGTCTAAAGATTTCGGGCACAAAGTTACCCGACTTTAGATTCAGGCTAAAACAAAAATCTAAAGCATCGGGTGAGTCTATGATTATTCTCAGTGCCTCAATGAAAGGGAAAAGTATGAGTATTTTTTTGATCCGCCATGCTGAAAGTGAAGCAAATATCAATGGAAAAACACTGTCGCATGCTTCAATCGCTTTAAGCGAGAATGGCCATATTCAGGCTCAAAATTTATGCTCTACGCTGCCTAAAATTGATCATGTGATGGTGTCCAAGTATTTGCGGACGCAACAAACCGCAGCGCCGATCCTAGAAAAATATAAGCTTGATTTTGAGGTTGATGAACATTTGCATGAGTTCAGCTATCTGTCTGAGCAACAGTGTGCCAATACCAATTTGAATGACCGTAAAGCATGGGTGAATGCGTACTGGGATAAAATGGATTGCCAGCATCGGGACGCTGATGATGCTGAGTCTTTCGAGGATCTCTATCTGCGGGTGCAGGCGTTTCATGACAAGTTAAAGGCCCTTGCTGGGCACTATGCTGAAAAGAATTTGGCTGTATTTAGTCACGGACAGTTTTTACAGCTCTTGATTATGCAGATCTCGCAACCAAGACCCCTTAGCAAGGAATTGATGCAACAGTTCAGATCGGACTTGGTTCGCCAGCCGATCAGAAATACTGAAGTTTTTATTTATTGAAGTTATTAATAGATATTATCTAAGTTTTTATAATCAACAATTCTGACTAATTGCTTTGTCTTCCCATTAACATTTTGCGAATGATTTAATGCAATTATAATTACTTTATCTCCAATCATATCAAGAATACGCCAATCTATATCTTCATCATATTTTTTATCATTTCTTGTAACCTCAAGTTTTGTTGGTATTGTTTTTAGTCCTTCAGAGTTAAAAGAAACCTTTGAAAATTTACCGCTTCCAGAGAGTAGTTGTTCTGCTTTATCTTGGCCCTGAGACGTTACAAGAGGTTCAATAAATATTAGTAAGAAAGCGAGAATACCAAAAAAGAAAAATCTATCATTTCCAACTGCATCTAATGCCGTAAGTAAAAGGGTAGATAGGATAAAAGTAAAAACAATGATCGAATAAGAGTAAAGAATAAGGAAAAAATTATCTAAGCTAAAACCTAGAAACACTAAGTTTCCAAGCATTATTCCAAGGCAGCTACCTAAAATTATTAAGTATCCATAAAAGTATTCAAGGTTTTTAAAGAAGATGAAATGGATAGCACAGGCTAATATAAAACCAGTTATTGCTTTAAAAAACAAAGGTATAGATGATAGTAATATTGTACTAATAGAACCTTGAGAAAAGATCCAGCTTAATCCTAGAGCCTCATAAAATGAGTAATAATAAACTCCACCCAAACCAATAATAATTAAAGGAATTATGGCAAAACATTCAATAAGATGCTTCAAAGAATTATTCATGATTAATGAGCTAACTATATAATTATTAGAAAAATATAAGGATAGCTAAATGAAAAAGAATAGAAAATCTAAAAAAGACTTATTGCGACACTGCTTGACGCTTTAAACAGAGTCTAACAATTGAATTTCGCATAAGAGATTTTATATTAAATAAATTGTAGAAAAATATATTGTTTACAGTTATTTGTGGGAAGTGATACAAGCTATTTCTTTTCTATCTGGAATCAATAGCTTTATGTCAGTATCAAATAATAATGGAAGAGCTTTAGAAGCCAAGTTAGTTGATGTTCTGTGTCAGAGAAATTCAAATATATCTTTGCTAGGCAATACTGTTCAGGATCAGCAACGAGATTTAGCCCATTTTTCAGCTTTGTCACAGTCTCAACAGCAGCTTTTCATAGATTTTTCAGTCAAGTATTCGGAAGAGCTATCTGTAGAAAATATTAAAACTATTGAAAGATTAAAAGATAGTGCTGCAGTAGCTGGAGATGTAACTGATATTCGTATTGGTTATGGAAATAATATATTTAGAAATATTTCATTGAAGCATAATCATGATGCTTGTAAGCACCAACGCCCAGCGGCATTGATAAAAAATCAGTTAGGTATACAAAATCCTACTCTTGATAAGCAATATAGGGCTGAGCTAAAAGCTATAGAAAATAGGTTTAAAGCGTTGGTCTTACCAACTGATGTAGATGAGGATGGGAATCTCGTATTTCGAGCAGTGAAGGCTAGAGTTCCTAATTCAATTCCTGACTTATATAGAGATGTATGTAATCTAGTTAAAAAATATCTTATAAGTCATACAACTCCTGCATCTATTCAACGATATTTTAGGTTTTTAGTAGGAAATACTGATTTTGAGAAAGTCACTCTTGATCCTAATACAAGATTGATTCTGATCAAAGATTTTTCAAATATTCCAAATGCAACTGCCATCACTAATATTTCTATTAATCCTCACAACGGCTATCTTGTTGTCCAGTTTGATAATAATTTTATTTTAAATATGCGACTACATACAGCTAGCTCAAAATTCAAATTGACTTCTTCATTGAGCTTAAAATTTGATTCAACAGTTGATATGAATAATGCACCTGTACCTCTAAAAACTATCCAATTTTGAAATAAAAAACGTGAAGCAAATAGCTTCACGTTTTTCTTTAACTAACCTTAGATATTGAGGTAGCCTGATTTAATGCTTCCATGATACTTTTTGCTAAAATCCTAGCAAAGTCCACGTTTACAGCATTTCCAATCATTTTATATCCATGATTTACATCTGAATATTTAAAAATAAATTCATCTGGAAAGCTTTGGATTCTGGCACACTCTCTAACACTCAAACGTCTATATTCGCCACTTGGTGAAAACATAAATTTATCTTGCTCCAGCTTAATCATCTTAGGGGCACTAGGATGAATTGGAGCATGACGACCACCAGCTTGAATTGTGAAAGATGGTTCATCCCATGATCTAACGCGATTACGTGACATATACATTGATGAAAAGCCACCTGTCATGTATTCATGGTTTGGTACAATTACAGCAGGGTTCGGTTTTGATTTATTTAAGGCAGGAACCGCATTATGTTCTAGATCTTTAATAATATCTTGTAGACAGAGAGTTTCTTTTTTTGGTTCAGGAAATGAATACTGAATATTTAGATCAGTTCTAAAACCAATAAAAATAACGCGTTTTCGATCTTGAGCAATTCCAAAATCTGCTGCGTTTAGAAGTTTAAAATGAAGATCATAACCAGCTTCAAGAAAGGTATTTTTGATGTTATCAAGAGCATCTTTATGTCTAGGAGCTAGCATCCCACTAACATTTTCAGCTAAAAAAAATGATGGTTTTTTAGCTTCAAGAATACGAATAAAATCAAAAAAGAGTTGCCCCCTTTTATCTTCAATACCTCTTCGTGATCCTGCTTCGCTCCAACTTTGGCATGGTGGACCACCAATGATGCCATCGCAGTCTGGAACTTCTGATTCATTAATTAAGGTGATACTACGCTTATCTAAAGCTGTTTCAGGATGATTATGCTCATATGTAGCCCAAATATCTTTATCAAATTCATTTGCAAAAATGATGTCAAATCCAGCTTGTTTAAAGCCTAGGTCTAAACCGCCAGCGCCAGAGAAGAAGGATGCTATTTTGAGAAGCATATTGAAAAAACACAGTTAACGACTTAGAGGTGATTCTTACACCTTCGAATGAAAAAGGCCAGCTTTTTTCGTTATTTTTTTAACAATAGCTCGAAATCAAAGCACTTTCAGGCCGATTCGTAGGCATTCGATTAGAATGGCCATTTTAAAAAAATGATGAGTAATTAGAATGGCCTTTTTTAAAATATTTATTGTATGACGCATTCCTTAGCAAAACTCAACACCCTTAAATTAGATCCATTTAATCCAAGATTTGAAAAAGCTTTTACTAGTGAAACTAACTCAGTTTTAATTTTACAAGAGTTATTTAAAGAGTCTGATGTTCTATCCATAGTAAATAATGTTCTTCAGCAAGAATTTGATCTGGTTGAACCTATTGTTGTAACTAAGGATACAGATAATACGTGGCTTGTTCTTGAGGGGAACCGGCGTACTGCAGCATTTATGATTTGTAGTGATATAAAGTATGCGAGACAAGTTGGTCTAGATATACAAAGTACTCTTTCACCGACTATGGAAATCCCGATTTATATCTACGAAACGCGAGAGGCTGCTCAGAAATACTTACATAAGCGACATGTATCTAAACCTTATGGTTGGAAGCCTTATGCAAAAAATCAGTTTTTATATAATAGTTATACGGTAATTGAGCCTAATAAATTTCATCGTAATGGCATTGAGAAATTAGCAAAAGACTATGAAATCAGTGTTCCAAATATTTACTCAGCCCTAGTTTGTTATTTAGTTTTTGAGGAAATTAAAAAGTATGATTTTTTTTATTTCCTTATTGATACAAAAAAAATAGATTATTCTGTCTTTACAACGGCTTTAGCTAATCCATCAATTCGTGATTATCTTGGATTAGAACGAGATCTGAATAAGTATCATGATGTATCGTTTACTCAAATGAAAAGAAGAATAAATATTGATTCATTGAGAATTTTTACAAAAATTGTTTTTGATAAAAGCTATGGTAAAAGTGGTAATAAAGCAATTCTTGATGATTCACGAAAAGTCACTAAGTTAGGTGAAATATTTGACTGTGATAAAGCTGTAAAAGAGTTACTTAACACTAAAAATATTGATGCTCTTTATTCTAGGTTATCTGATCTTAGATTAAGTACTAGTACATCTCCTAGTTCTAATACTCTTTCTGCCCCTAGTACGCCTCCTAGTTCTAATACTCTTTCTGCTCCTAATACACCTCCTAGTTCTAGTACTCTTCCTGCCCCTAGTACACCACCTAATATTCAATTAGAGCCAATTAAGCCATTTTTTAGTACTTATGTTTCTAAAAAAATTTATGGTTTATATAAACAATTTATGGAATCAGTAGATAAGGAAACGGCTTCAGCGAATGTTAGCCCACTTATTGATTATCTACATAAGTTTAAAAAGTAATATTTCAAAGTGTATTATTAATTTTCTCTAAAATTAACATAATACACGTTATACGAAATGTGTTATAATTTATATTGAAATTCAAATACTTATTTCAAAGTTTATAGCCCAAACATCACTGTTTGGGCTTTTTTTATCTTTTTTACTGTTCCACGAGTAATATTTAATCAATGTTCCACGGTTTTAATAAGCCCAGGCGAACAATAAAATCAGCCATACGGCTTAAAGAATCGGCTCCAAAAGCCTCTTTTTTCGGGTTCAGCCTCAACCTGTTCAGGGATCGGAACCCGTTTAGGCTCGGCAGTAGTCAATCCGTCATGTTTCGTATTATCGACGATTGGTTCAGAGTGTGTTTGAGCTACATTCGCTTGCGGCTGTTCTTGATCGGTAAATGTAGTCATATTAGCTTTTGGTGCTTCTAATAGGCGTTGTATCGCCTCTATTTGATTATCTTTTGTTGCTAGTTGTTCTCTTTGAAAAACTTCTCGGTCATGTGCAAGTTCTAGCTGTTTTTTTAGTATGTCTACCTGCTGTTTCAGCATGTCTACTTCTGTCTCTTTTTGTAACGAAGTAGACTGTAACGGGGTTACATTTTTATTATTTTGTGATGGCTCACCAAATACACGTATGGCTTCTGAAAAATCTATTTTCCCATCGCTATTTTTTGATAAATCCCCTTTATTTATACGCTTATAGATACTTTGACGATTCATTCCATAGAGTTGAGCTAATTCAATAACAGATAGTGCTTTCATCATGTAACCCAAGTAAAAGTCGGTATGTCAGTAGACAATATTTAGTGATGTAACGTTACATCACTGATTTAACGATAGCCAACTTTTTCAAGCATTGGAGCAAACTCCTTTAATTTCTCAGAATCTTTAAGCATTTCAGCAATTCTTACTGCAAATTGAGGATAGCTTTCAGTTCCTTGAGAGTATTTACTCATTTCAGGAAGTTCAGATAACTTATTGGAAAATAAGTGACGTTGAGAGTCTGTCATTTTTTTTGAAAAAAGATCTAAGTTTCCGGTGATCGTTTGATTTTCTAAAGATTTGTTCTTAGATTTTTTTTGCTTAAAAGAAAAAGAAAAACCAGATATTGAACGCCCTTTTTTATGCTGTTGGTAGGTTGCTTCTATATCAGTTTTTTCACTAATTTCAGAAATGGCTAAGTCAAGAACTCTAGTTTTAAAATGATCCATACGCTTGTATTCATTAACACCAATTCCAAGTTGTTCCCTAAAAGTTGCTAATTCGAATAAAGGTGTTTTACCGACAGCTCTCCATTGAATCAGTAACTCATATAATCTTGCTGAATATGTACTGTTAAGCTGTGCTGTTTGACTCAGTAAATATTGAGTAAAAAAGTCTTTAATACCGTCAATTTTACTTATGCCTTGTACAACAGCCAGTGTAAAAACAAGTTCAATAGCACCTTCGTCATCTAGATATTTTACTTGCTGAATCCATCTACTTTTGACTAATTTCCCATCTTCATCAAAGAAGCTAAATCTTCTATTAAATAAAGAATCCTCTGCTTCTTTCATTCTCTGATAAGCATTTTGTCTTGTGGTTCCAAAGATCTCAGCATATCTCAAAGCATCTATTCGTAAAGGAGTATCTGTACTTAGTCCTGTACCCGTATGTCTAGCATCAACAATGGCTAATTGAACAATATGAAACTCTGATAAAGATAGAGTTTGAAAAGCTTGATTTAACCGATTGGTTTTTACAACTAATTCTTTTGACATAAACTTAATTGAAATATTTTTATACCCACAGATTATAACAATGTGGGTATAACTACAACTACTTAGTTATAGGTGTAATTAAATGGGTAACTAAACGTGGGGGAATGGGTAACTAAACGTGGGGGAATGGGTAACTAAACGTGGGGGAATGGGTAACTAAACGTGGGGGAATGGGTAACTAAACGTGGGGGAATACAATCTTTAGTTATTGAAATTTAATAATTAAAGTTAAGTTAAAAACATTTAAAAACCTTAAAATAATTAAAAGCTCAAG
>NZ_JCAKMW010000045.1:0-7171 GCF_059515805.1 Acinetobacter sp. CY05
AAGAACAACTTGTTGTGGATTCTTACCGGTCGCCAATCTTTCGTTAAGGAGGTGATCCAGCCGCAGGTTCCCCTACGGCTACCTTGTTACGACTTCACCCCAGTCATCGGCCACACCGTGGTAAGCGTCCTCCTTACGGTTAGACTACCTACTTCTGGTGCAACAAACTCCCATGGTGTGACGGGCGGTGTGTACAAGGCCCGGGAACGTATTCACCGCGGCATTCTGATCCGCGATTACTAGCGATTCCGACTTCATGGAGTCGAGTTGCAGACTCCAATCCGGACTACGATCGGCTTTTTGAGATTAGCATCCTCTCGCGAGGTAGCAACCCTTTGTACCGACCATTGTAGCACGTGTGTAGCCCTGGTCGTAAGGGCCATGATGACTTGACGTCGTCCCCGCCTTCCTCCAGTTTGTCACTGGCAGTATCCTTAAAGTTCCCACCCGAAGTGCTGGCAAATAAGGAAAAGGGTTGCGCTCGTTGCGGGACTTAACCCAACATCTCACGACACGAGCTGACGACAGCCATGCAGCACCTGTATCAGAGTTCCCGAAGGCACCAATCCATCTCTGGAAAGTTCTCTGTATGTCAAGACCAGGTAAGGTTCTTCGCGTTGCATCGAATTAAACCACATGCTCCACCGCTTGTGCGGGCCCCCGTCAATTCATTTGAGTTTTAGTCTTGCGACCGTACTCCCCAGGCGGTCTACTTATCGCGTTAGCTGCGCCACTAAAGCCTCAAAGGCCCCAACGGCTAGTAGACATCGTTTACGGCATGGACTACCAGGGTATCTAATCCTGTTTGCTCCCCATGCTTTCGTACCTCAGCGTCAGTATTAGGCCAGATGGCTGCCTTCGCCATCGGTATTCCTCCAGATCTCTACGCATTTCACCGCTACACCTGGAATTCTACCATCCTCTCCCATACTCTAGCTTCCCAGTATCGAATGCAATTCCTAAGTTAAGCTCAGGGATTTCACATCCGACTTAAAAAGCCGCCTACGCACGCTTTACGCCCAGTAAATCCGATTAACGCTCGCACCCTCTGTATTACCGCGGCTGCTGGCACAGAGTTAGCCGGTGCTTATTCTGCGAGTAACGTCCACTATCCTAGAGTATTAATCTAAGTAGCCTCCTCCTCGCTTAAAGTGCTTTACAACCAAAAGGCCTTCTTCACACACGCGGCATGGCTGGATCAGGCTTTCGCCCATTGTCCAATATTCCCCACTGCTGCCTCCCGTAGGAGTCTGGGCCGTGTCTCAGTCCCAGTGTGGCGGATCATCCTCTCAGACCCGCTACAGATCGTCGCCTTGGTAGGCCTTTACCCCACCAACTAGCTAATCCGACTTAGGCTCATCCATTAACGCAAGGTCCGAAGATCCCCTGCTTTCCCCCGTAGGGCGTATGCGGTATTAGCAGTCGTTTCCAACTGTTGTCCCCCATTAATGGGCAGATTCCTAAGCATTACTCACCCGTCCGCCGCTGAATCCAGTAGCAAGCTACCTTCATCCGCTCGACTTGCATGTGTTAAGCCTGCCGCCAGCGTTCAATCTGAGCCATGATCAAACTCTTCAGTTTAAAATCAATAGTGCCTATAGGGCACCAATCTTGGCTCATCAATTACTGACAAAAAATTTGCTCAAATAAACTTCGAGAAATTCTTACCAGTTATCAATGAAAATATATTCGATTGATCAACCAGTAAAAATCCACACAAGTTGTTCTTCATAATCTCTTAATGATTTTCTTGCATCTTCGTCAGAAGCAAGTTAGGTCGGCTATATTACGCTTTTTTTGAGTTTCGTCAAGACAATAATTTAAAAATATTTAAATTCTTTCTCTATTTTAAGCAATATATCTCACTCGATGGGACAATAACGCAACCAATCTGATTTAAGTTTATTCAATTCTTCACCCTCAAGCTCTTCAACAAAATATATACAGTAGATGGTGTCTGAAGATTTAATTTCATGCTTGTACAAAAGGCCTACTAAGGATTTTTGAATGCTTTCAGGAAAATCTTCATCAATTTCAATCGGATTAAACTCATAATTAAAATAAACGTTCCTTTTCGCTTCAAAAGCTTGTTTCAACATCACAATCACTTGTCATTAAATATAAGAGGATGAAATTTACTGTAACTGAATCATGAATTAAAGTTAAAAATCAATTTTTCTGAATAGAGCTCCAAGTCTGGAGCTCTATAGATAGCATCCTTTATTTCTGCTCTTTTAAAGGTTGCTCTGGTTGTTGATTGGGCTTTTTCTCTGGGGTGACATTCTTGTAAGATTTTTGATCACCTTTATCATCATTGGATTCATGATGTGGTTTCACTTTGTCATTTTCATTTGTCATTTTAGGTTCTCTTTTTTGCAATTAGATTGTTAAAATATCACATTGTGTTTAGCACACACTCTTTACTCAACCTAAAATCACAGCAATTTACATATTCACCTTACAATAAGATCAATAGTAACAATAAGCTGAGTGCACCTCTAACTTAAAAAAAGCGCTCTTTCCTGAGTACGACGATTCACTAAACCTTTTAATACTTTTCCCTTACTTTTATTCCAGACCAAGAACTGCTCTGCTGCACCGTCATAATCACCAACATTCAGTTTTTTAAGCAGTGTGGATTGTCTAAATGCATTGGCACCAATGTTGTAAGCCAATGAAACTAAGGCATCAAATTGATTTTGCGTTAAAGGCACGTTCACCGTCTGATTGACGAGTTTAGAAAAGCGCATAAGGTCATAGGTTTTATAAGTTAAAGCTTGTTCTTTTGAACAAGTGTCGCCCTGTTGTACAGATTGACCACTGGGATAAACAGTTGTACCACTGCCAATTGTCCAAACTTTAGCAGGACATTGATAAGCAACTAACGCTAAACCCTCAAAACTTGTAATAAGTTTCGCGCCATTTGAACTCAGCGTTTTCTCCCGATCTACAGCAATGGCGATATCATGATCGAAGACTGTCTCTTCTTTATAAAATATTTTCTTGAGCTGTTTAACAATAAAATCCTTCATAATTTTCTTCATTGGAGTATCCAAAATTTAAACAGTAGTTTCATCAGCATGCCCTATTATTTGATCTACATTAGATATATTTAGAAATCATGATCACAGCGCGCGTAGAAATCGCACCTTATGTATCTTGTAAAAAATTACTAGAATTAAATACTGAAGCGAAGTCCCTAGATCACTAAATCTCTTTTTCATTCATATATCTCCAGTAACGTTTAGGAACATACTGAATATGTAGTTTTAAGTTCTTACGCGCTTGAATATTGACACTATTAAAATAGTCTTTCCAAAGCTGATCATATAAGACTTCTTCGTCATCCAACTCAATACTAAAATTCTGACTAAAACCAGTGGCAATATTTTGATCCACTTCATGAGGATTCATTTCAATTTGATGGACTTGCTCTAGATCATAGTAAATACCATATTTACGCTGCTCGTCATAAATCAACCAAGTCTGATCTTGATAGCGTTGTTTAAAGTGACGCGTAATGAGAGGTAATACATTAAAGTCAGGCTTCACCAAACTTAGAAATAAACCATCTTGACATTTTTTAAAGCGCACAAAAGCTTCCATGCGATGCTTTTCACGGCCAACTTGTTTGGCCCATTGACTAATCCCTAATACATCAACATGCCCATAATCTTTGTCAACCTTATAGTTTTTTTTAAATACATATAGCGCAAAACCAAACATATGATTAAATGCTGCATCTTGCTCCGATAAAAAACTATAATAAAAATGACGCAGCGAGCTGCTAGAGACTTTGCTTTTTAATGCAGTCCATACACGATTGGCATGTTCATCATTTGAAGGTACCACCACAACTTCATCAAACAAGCCCGTTTGTGCATGTGGATCTTTGGTCACTTGCACATCGAACTGTTTAAATTTAAAGGCGCGAAAAATACAGCTTAGTAAGCCTGTCATGGTACCATCAAACACATAAATCATCAGAAACCGAATCCTAATTGTGGTGAAAGTTGCTGTGTATACTTAGATTGACCCGCGAATAAAATCTGTTGACGAATCTGCCCTGCTTGTTGCTCCTTGGCAAACTTAGGACTATCCACACAACGAATAAAATGCTGCGCACGGTTATAAGCCACACCCATTCGTTTTAGCTGATCAATACGAATCGGGCCAAAACAACGTGCTGATACGATTTTCTTTGCTGAGCGCACACCAATACCAGGTACGCGTAAAATCATTTTATAATCTGCATGGTTAATGTCGACAGGAAAATGCTCGGGGTGACGTAACGCCCAGCCCAATTTTGGATCGACATCTAAATCTAAGTTTGGATGTTCATCATCCACCAACTCATTGGCCTCAAAACCATAAAAACGCATTAACCAATCACTTTGATAGAGACGATTTTCTCGCAGCAATGGTGGCGCAGAACCCACCATCGGCAGACTCTTCTCTTCCTCATTAATTGGAATATAGCCTGAATAGTAGACGCGTTTGAGCTTAAACTCTTTATAGTGGCGATCCGCCATTAAAATAATATCTTTATCAGTTTCACTATGTGCTCCTACCACCATTTGTGTGGTTTGGCCTGCAGGCACAAAAACAGGAACGGTTTTAATCAGCTTGCGCTCATCTTTAAGTTCAATCAGACGATCCCGTACAATCCCTAGGTCTTTTTGTACTTCAGCATGATTTTTTTCAGGGGCAAATTTTTGCAAACCTTCTTCTGTCGGCATTTCTAAATTAATACTCATCCGATCCACATAGAGCCCAGCCTCTTGGATGATTTCAGGTGATGCTCCTGGAATCGTTTTCAAATGAATATAACCATTGAAGTTTTCTTCCAGACGTAACTTTTTCACCACTTGCAGCATACGCTCCATCGTGTAATCGGCGGATTTAAAGATACCAGAGCTTAAAAATAGCCCTTCAATATAATTACGACGATAAAAATTAATGGTCAGATCAACCACTTCTTGGACCGTAAATGCAGCACGTTTTACATCATTTGAACGGCGTGACACACAGTAGGCACAGTCGTAGATACAGACATTGGAAAACAAAATTTTGAGCAAAGAAACACAACGGCCATCTTCGGTATAACTATGGCAAATACCATTACCCGTATTACCTAGACCTTTATCTTTGTTTTGACGCTTACTGCCACTCGACGAACACGAAACATCATACTTGGCAGCATCAGCCAAAATTTGCAGTTTTTCACGAATACGATCAGACATAGACAGAGATAAAAGAAGCAAAACGCTATCATAAATCATGTCTATTTTTTATACGACACCAACAATCATCTGTGCGACAAACTATGTCGTTTTAATGATGTTGATTTTAACTTGTTGACATCCTCCCCGCCCTAAAGGAAGGGGATTCCTACTGCTAGACGCTTATGCCCAAGCGCAAGAATGTTTAGAGCTGAGTTTTTATCTCTATGGTGAGCCGTACCACAGCTCCCGCACTCCCATTCTCTTATTCCAAGACCTGTCCTACCTTTCGGACTACTTGCGGTGATCTCACCACAGCACGAACAAGTTTGGGAGGTATAGGCTTCATTAACTTCCTCAAACAATACCCTTGCGTTCTCGCATTTATACTTGAGCATTGTTTTTAGTGCTGAAAATCCTGTATCCAAAACAGACTTTGCCAGTTTAGTTTTTACAAGTTTCTTGGCACTTAAATCACCTACAATAATGAGTGCATTATTTTTAACAAGCATGCTGCTTACCTGATGCAAATGGTCTTTACGACAGTTTGCAATCTTGGCGTGTAATGCACGTACACGTTTTTTATTTCTTGCTCGTTGAGCAATACCTAATTTCTGTTGGTACTGGCGATAGAACTTAGGATTTGAAATTACAGTGCCATCAGAACAGGTGGCAATATCTTTTAAGCCTAGATCAATGCCTATAGCTTTGGTTGCCATTGGTTTTTCTTGCTTCGAAAAGTCAACCACAAGACATACATACCAACGCCCACGACTATCCTCAACAAATGAGCCTGTTCTAACAGAGTATTTACTTAGTCCGTAGCTATCCCATAAGCCAAATTTAGTTTTTCCATATTCAACATACCCAAGTGAATAGCTTGAAAGGTGTATCGAGTCGTCATTTAAGAAAAGAATTTCCTGAAATCAAAAACAAGCTATGGGGTAATGCTTTGTGGTCGCCTAGTTACTTCGCTGCATCGTGCGGAGGTGCGCCTATTGGGATAATTGAGCAGTATATCCATCAACAGCAAATACCGCATGAATGGCTTACGCCAGTCGCTTATATCCTCGGGCTAAACCCAGAGATTTTACGCTCCATCGGATAAACAGATTTTCTATACCAATGTCCGTATTAGCGAAAATTTAAATGGGTAGTACACCATGTTTTAATCGATCCGAATAAAGCGATAAAAGGATTAACAATAGGTAATTGATTGTCTGAATAAATTTCACGTAGCAACTCTGGTGTCAAGGCTTCATGCATACGAAATACTGGTGTTGTTTCAAGATCATGTTGACGTTGTTGCATATCCTAAGTCCCTGTAATTTTCGTTGGATTGGCTTAACCGTTCCTATTTCATAGACCCTTTAAAATGCACGCTTAACATTCTTCATGCACTTTAAATCCTATCTATACATAAGTATTCAAGAACATTGTAAGTGAGAAATTAAAGTTATTTTTGCGCTTTAGACCTATGTCTAAATTTCTTATCTTATGTGCTAGACTTACGTCTAAGATTCAAAATAGGGTTAAAACAATAAGATATATGAGTGAAAATTTTTTAATAGATTGTAAGTTTTAGATAACAATACATACCGGTTCATCCATACTTTCATATTATTTTAAACTGTAGATACTTTGGCATAACAACTCTACGTCTAAAGGACAAAGATCCATACTGAGAGACACTTACAACCATACTCAAGCACAAGTATGTTCTTAGAACTGTTTAAGTCACAATAACTTCTTCAAACATGAGCAACACTGCTGCTCAAACGGGTAGCAATATCTTTTAAGCAGAGATCAATCTATGGCTTTGGTAAGCGTCCGCTGAACACACCTTATGAATTCATCCTATAAGCCTTAATTTAGTCCCCACTTAAAAACAAGTGGGGACTAAAATTTATGACTACAAATCACCAGACATCCATCGCATCTCTTGCGAA
>NZ_JCAKMW010000046.1:0-6259 GCF_059515805.1 Acinetobacter sp. CY05
TAGATCTCTTTCATAAATCAAAAAATGATCTACTTTTTGCTTCTTATTTGTACCGAAGAATTTCGAATATTCATGCATAATTTACGAATGAAATACATCGACTCAAAGAAGCTTTCTGAAACACAGTTTAAGCGATATACAGGCATCTCATGGTCAACCTTTTATGTAATGGTTGAGCAATTGCAGAAACATGTTCCAGAGAAAGGTAGACCTCCGAAATTGCGTATAGAGGATCAAATTCTTCTGTGCTTAAGTTATTGGCGTGAATATCGAACTTTGTTCCATGTCGCAACAAGTTATGGCGTGTCAGAGCCTACTGCTTCAAGAATCGTCCGCCAGGTAGAGGACTGCCTCATCAAGTCCAATCTATTTAATTTACCTAAGAGTTTGCCTGAAGGCAAAGGGATCGACTGGAATGTGGTGGTCGTAGATGCCACAGAAATCCCAATACAAAGACCTAAAAAAACAGAAGAAAAGCTATAGTGGCAAGAAGAAAGCACATACTTTCAAAGTTCAGGCCATTATCCATTATAGAACTCAGCAAGTTCTGAGTTTATGTACGAATCGTGGTGCTGTACATGATTTCGAACTCTTCAAACGCAACTTGAATCAGATTCCTGCAGGTGCCTTTATCCTTGCAGATAAAGGTTATCAAGGGATCTATACAGTATATCCAAATAGCTTATTGCCATTAAAAGCAAAAAAGCGCTGCAAACTAGATCTGGAGCTAAAATTTTACAATCAAGAAATTAATAAAAGAAGAATTGGGATTGAGCATGTATTTGGCCGTTTGAAAACCTTCAAAATCCTTGCCGAGCGTTATCGAAACCGAGGAAAAAGACTCGGATTAAGATTTAATTTGATCGCGGGCATCTACAATTTGGAGCTGAGTAAAAAATAACTTATGAAAGAAGTCTAATGCTTTTGACATTTTTCTAATTCGTAGGCTTCGATCACTTGCTGTGGTAGTTTCGGATTTAAAATAAGATATCCCTCTTTATTAAAAGAGATATAACCTCTGTCAAATAACTGATCGATATGTGGTGCTAACAATAAACCATTATTACCATCTAATCGCTCTATATTATTACTCTTTACCCAAGGTTTGATATGACTCGCAATTAAGAAATTTTTATCTTTTAAGCCAGTAATCACACATTGAGATAAAACCTCTGCAACATTTCTTTTGAATTTTCCTTGACCACGTCGTGAGTCAACCAATGCTCTTTTTGTCGTCTCATCCAAACTTGAATTTTGAATTTTTTCTTCTTCAGTTCTTTCAAGCATATCAAGGAAGGGATCGCTATCAATAAAGTTTACACGAACTTCAAGTAAGTTGATTTGAATTAACTTTTCAATCTGCTCAGCAAGTTCTTTACTTACTTTTGTAAGATAGAATTCTTTTCCATTACCATTATCAGCATGTAAGGGGGCATCTTCCACATTGAGATAAGATCTTAAAGAGTTGATATGATCCTTCAAGCGAATACGCTTTTCTTTTTGAATTTCAAAAAATTTGACTGGAATACACCAACCGTCTTGTTCCCAAAGCTCACCAGTTTCTCCAAATTCTTGAGGTTGTTTACTTTCGTAATAGTAATCTTGCACTACGCCTACTGCATGAATCCTTGTTTTGACAAAGGAAAATACAATATCACCTGGAGATAAATCTTTAATATATTCATAATAGCGATTCGTCCTTTGTGCTTTAGTTTTTGTAGGACACCATAAATAGCCCCCTAATATTTCTTGTTTAAATGTCTTATTCTGATTTACCCACCAAAATTTCATTCTTAGCTAACCCTATAATTATTCAAAAGTCTGTTATTACAATCTACAGAAAATCTAATTACATATATAGAATTTCAATTCATTTTTTTGGCACAAACTCTGCATAATAAAGATTAAAAAACACCAAAGTTTTAAGGAGAAAAAAGGTCTATAAATTCATCTCACTGCAACAATCCTAAACCACAATTTATTTGGGTTAACCCAGCATACAAAAACAAATGTTATAGGAGCTGCAATGAACACCAGCACAAACTATGCAAAACAAATAAAAAATGCCAAACGTGGCGGCTATACCCCAACCATTGCCAAAGACGTAAATAAACATAAAGTACAAAAAGCACTACGCCTCATCGAACAATGGAGAAAACTGGCCAATGAACTTAAACCACAAATGCAAATTGACATGGCGTTAACCCTCGAAGAATGTGCCCACGATCTAGACCAAATCTTGCGTAAAAAGTCTTTTTAATGGCTAAAACATCAACAAAAATCAGCTTAAATAACCTTTAAGCTGATTTTTTTTATTAATTTGATTTAGTTGTTTATTTTTTGGCTTGCACAGTTTTAAAAACTCTCTATAATGCGATTCCAAGATGCCGGCATAGCTCAGTTGGTAGAGCAACTGACTTGTAATCAGTAGGTCCACAGTTCGAATCCGTGTGCCGGCACCATCTTATACTCAGCCTCGCTTTTTAGTGAGGCTTTGTTGTTTCTAAGGCTTTAAAAAGCTGCCACTGCCACATAGCGCACTAAACCGTCTTGCCATAATTTTTGGCATAGCTTAGCGGTCATCTTAATTTTAAAACCATCTAAACCAGTCAAAACTAGATCTTCTTGTGCCACAAATTTAGCAAAACCAGCTAATACCTGTGTGCTTAAATCACGAATTTGTACCTGCTGAAAATGATGCCGCATGATGGTGCTGTGAAGTTTATTTTGAGTCATTAAATCTTTTAAATTTACATCTGCGCTTTTAAGTAAATACGCATATTTGCGTTGTTGCCACGCGGTTAACTTAAAAAAATCATCACTTAGCATTAAAGTATGAAAAGCAAGACGCGCTTTGGGTTGCATGACTTGAGTGACTGAGTTTAAAAATGAATTTAAATTGACGTGATAAGCCGCATCTATACATAGCACTGCGCTAAATTTCTGGCTAAAACTATTTGAGTTTAAATTTAAAAATGAATCAAAGAGAATTGAATTTAAAAATGGGGTATGGATTTTAATCTGCTGCACATGCTGAGCTTGTAGCTCCACTGCGCTAATATATTGAATTTTATAATAATAATGCCAAAGATTTAGGCTTGCACCTTGTCCACAGGCTAAATCGAGTAGAATGTCATTTGAATTTAAATCGATTGATTGGGCTAAATCTACGGCCAAAGCCTGACAAGCAGTACGATAGCTATCGCCTGCTTGCCAAAGGCCTAAATTACTCCAAGCTAACGCATTTTTATCACCTAATATTGCGCTATTAATCGCATATTTATGTTGTAACAGTTGTGCGTGCAGAGCTTGGAACATGCTTTAGTAGCCGAGTTGTGGAGCAACCTCAACTTTAGGCTTTAAGCCCACAAACGGCAATGGTGCACCAAAGATTTCTGCAATATGCATTGCAGAAGTCACAGCAGATTCTAGAATTGGTAAACCATCGCATGACCATGAACCGCAATAGAACACTTTACGTTGTGTATCGCGATGACGGGCTTGAATTTGCTTGTTTAACGCAACTGTGTCCGAGTCCACCACAGCACGGGTTAAGGTCACACGCGAGATGATTTTCTTCGGATCAATGTCTGTGACTGGTCGCCAAGTTTGGAATACTGGATTTTTACCCACTAAACTTGGTTCTACCGCATTGAGCCATACAGTAAATTGTTGACGGGTAAATTTACGATCCATCATATAACTCAGTACTGCCCAATCTTTACGTTTAGGTGGCATGACCGTGTTATCGGTATGAATGACTAAATCGCCTTGTTCAAATTTAAATTTCTTAAGTAGTTCAATGTCATCTTTAAATTGTTCATTGTCTAAGAAATCTTCAATTTTTGTGGTTGGGGTTGCCACCACCACACGGTCAAAGTATTCAAGCTCACCATCGGCATTTTTCACCACCACTTGTTCGCCCTGCTCGGATACATAAGTAATTGGTGAACCGCTCTTAATGTTCACACCTTCAATCAGCTTGTTAACAAGCGCAGGTGTACCACCTTGAATACGCAGTAACGCATCGCCGTCGGTCAATTGACGTAAGAAAGTCAATAATGGTTTTGCTGGCCAATCCCCAATGGTTTTTGGATTACAGGTACAAATGGTATATAGCACTGGCATGACTGCACCGTGCCAAAACACTTCTTCAATATCATGCTGATTAATAAATTCAGCTAAAGTGATGTCTTGGTTGTCTGACTTAAAGAACTGTGCCAAAGCAGTTTTTAACTGCAACATACCTTTAACTAAACGCCAACCGTATTGCTGAATGCCTTTACGGTTGTTAATAATGGGGAAATTACCAATTTTAGTACGGGTCGTTGTCAGCCATGTTTCGGTACGATCTTCAAATAACCAGCTACATGCCATATAGGTCCGTACTGGGAAAGTGCTAATGCCTAAATAGGTTGCCAGACTTAAGGTATTTTTCCATAAGTAAGGATTCATCACACGTAAAGGCGCATCAATTAAGCCACCTTCAAATTCGGTACTATGGCTATCCATACCGCGACCAGGCAATGCTTCAAAAATTGTTATGTTATGTCCTGCATCTTTAAGAATTCTTGCGGTAGCCAGGCCAGCCATGCCACTACCAATAATTGCAATATCCAAATTATTATCCGTCCGTCAAAAAACACATTTCAAAATTATGAACCAAGCTTTAGCAAAACTGGCTATTAAAAAATGCCATATTCAATATTTTTGTGAATGACTGGCTAAGACATCATTCAAATGATTTTTAACAGGTCATCTCAGCCTCTACAGTACGCCGTTGCTTGCTGAAAAAGCAGCGCCTTTGTGTATATATAAAAAACAATCAGCGTAAAAAGGCAGTAAAATCAGACAATAAAATTTACAAAACCATGAAAGGTGGTTATGATGCACTGTAGTTAAAATGATGATCTAATTCACAGAATTTAATAATAATAGTTATTTTTTTACACGTTTACAGCGTAACAATAGGCCCCGCTTTACCGCGGGGTCTATTCTTTTTTTCAGGCAAAAACTTAACTGCTTTTTTCAGCGACTTTAAGTTGCGCGAATTGACCGGCATTAAAATCTGCAAAGGCTTGAATAATTTCTTGCTCAGTATTCATCACAAATGGCCCATATCCTTGAATCGGTTCATGGAGTGGTTCACCGGTTAATACCACAAAACGCGCATCGCTATTGGCAATCAATTCAATCTTCGTATCTGCATCACGGGCAAACATCACCACTGAACTGTCTTGTACGTGCTGAGTCTGATTAATCAGCAATTCACCTGAAAGTAATAACAAGAGCGTAGTCTGTTCAGGCGGTACGTTTAAGGTGTAACTCGCATCTTGTTTCAACGCACCATCCCATACATTCACTGGGCTAAAGGTACTGGCTGGGCCATGTTGCTGTGCATAGTGCCCTGCAATAATACGTAAATGCCCAGTTTGATTGGCAAACTGAATCACTGGAATCTGCTCAGCTTTCAAGGCTTGATACTGTGCTGGGGTCATTTTGTCCTTAGCAGGTAAATTAATCCAAAGCTGTACCATTTCAAAGATACCACCTTGCTTGGCAAATTCAGGACTATGAAATTCTTCATGCATCACACCTGCACCCGCGGTCATCCATTGTACATCACCTGCATGAATCGTCCCGCCACCGCCACTGGAGTCTTGATGACTGACTTCACCTTGATAAGCCAAAGTGACCGTTTCAAAACCACGATGCGGATGTGAACCTACACCACGCTGTTTTTGGGTTGGAATAAAGCTATGCGGTGCAGCATAATCCAGTAATAAAAATGGGCTAATCGCTTGACCTAAACGATCATAGGAAAACAGGCTTTTGACCAAAAAGCCATCACCTACCCAATGGGTCTGTTGATTACGATATACCCCGATGACTTTTTTCATGCCCTACTCCCAATCTATTGATGCACTTATCTTAAGCCTGTACTTCAAGCTGCACTAGAGCACTTGTTAGGAAGCACTGTCATATTTTTAATACAATAGACCTCTTGCGAAAGTGGTTATTGCAAGTTTATTCGGTTTACCAGTGCAGCAATTAAGTTAATGCGTAAACCGAATCTTTTCCGTCTATTTCGATAGCGTTCACTTAATATTCTAAATGTTTTCAATTGACTATTGATGTGTTCGATCACAACTCGTATTTTTCCAATCAGTTTATTGTACTTTTTCTCAACACTAAATAACGGGAAATTCTTCTTTTTCTTTATGGGCATCAATAATTTAAAGCCATGTTGCTCTAATCC
>NZ_JCAKMW010000047.1:0-5307 GCF_059515805.1 Acinetobacter sp. CY05
AATCATTAAGAGATTATGAAGAACAACTTGTGTGGATTTTTACTGGTTGATCAATCGAATATATTTTCATTGATAATTGGTAAGAATTTCTCGAAGTTTATTTGAGCAAATTTTTTGTCAGTAATTGATGAGCCAAGATTGGTGCCCTATAGGCACTATTGATTTTAAACTGAAGAGTTTGATCATGGCTCAGATTGAACGCTGGCGGCAGGCTTAACACATGCAAGTCGAGCGGATGAAGGTAGCTTGCTACTGGATTCAGCGGCGGACGGGTGAGTAATGCTTAGGAATCTGCCCATTAATGGGGGACAACAGTTGGAAACGACTGCTAATACCGCATACGCCCTACGGGGGAAAGCAGGGGATCTTCGGACCTTGCGTTAATGGATGAGCCTAAGTCGGATTAGCTAGTTGGTGGGGTAAAGGCCTACCAAGGCGACGATCTGTAGCGGGTCTGAGAGGATGATCCGCCACACTGGGACTGAGACACGGCCCAGACTCCTACGGGAGGCAGCAGTGGGGAATATTGGACAATGGGCGAAAGCCTGATCCAGCCATGCCGCGTGTGTGAAGAAGGCCTTTTGGTTGTAAAGCACTTTAAGCGAGGAGGAGGCTACTTAGATTAATACTCTAGGATAGTGGACGTTACTCGCAGAATAAGCACCGGCTAACTCTGTGCCAGCAGCCGCGGTAATACAGAGGGTGCGAGCGTTAATCGGATTTACTGGGCGTAAAGCGTGCGTAGGCGGCTTTTTAAGTCGGATGTGAAATCCCTGAGCTTAACTTAGGAATTGCATTCGATACTGGGAAGCTAGAGTATGGGAGAGGATGGTAGAATTCCAGGTGTAGCGGTGAAATGCGTAGAGATCTGGAGGAATACCGATGGCGAAGGCAGCCATCTGGCCTAATACTGACGCTGAGGTACGAAAGCATGGGGAGCAAACAGGATTAGATACCCTGGTAGTCCATGCCGTAAACGATGTCTACTAGCCGTTGGGGCCTTTGAGGCTTTAGTGGCGCAGCTAACGCGATAAGTAGACCGCCTGGGGAGTACGGTCGCAAGACTAAAACTCAAATGAATTGACGGGGGCCCGCACAAGCGGTGGAGCATGTGGTTTAATTCGATGCAACGCGAAGAACCTTACCTGGTCTTGACATACAGAGAACTTTCCAGAGATGGATTGGTGCCTTCGGGAACTCTGATACAGGTGCTGCATGGCTGTCGTCAGCTCGTGTCGTGAGATGTTGGGTTAAGTCCCGCAACGAGCGCAACCCTTTTCCTTATTTGCCAGCACTTCGGGTGGGAACTTTAAGGATACTGCCAGTGACAAACTGGAGGAAGGCGGGGACGACGTCAAGTCATCATGGCCCTTACGACCAGGGCTACACACGTGCTACAATGGTCGGTACAAAGGGTTGCTACCTCGCGAGAGGATGCTAATCTCAAAAAGCCGATCGTAGTCCGGATTGGAGTCTGCAACTCGACTCCATGAAGTCGGAATCGCTAGTAATCGCGGATCAGAATGCCGCGGTGAATACGTTCCCGGGCCTTGTACACACCGCCCGTCACACCATGGGAGTTTGTTGCACCAGAAGTAGGTAGTCTAACCGTAAGGAGGACGCTTACCACGGTGTGGCCGATGACTGGGGTGAAGTCGTAACAAGGTAGCCGTAGGGGAACCTGCGGCTGGATCACCTCCTTAACGAAAGATTGGCGACCGGTAAGAATCCACAACAAGTTGTTCTTCATGATATGTATCTGAGGGTCTGTAGCTCAGTTGGTTAGAGCACACGCTTGATAAGCGTGGGGTCACAAGTTCAAGTCTTGTCAGACCCACCATAATTTATAAAAATTATGGGACATCAGAAACATACCTTAATTGATAAGCTGGGGACTTAGCTTAGTTGGTAGAGCGCCTGCTTTGCACGCAGGAGGTCAGGAGTTCGACTCTCCTAGTCTCCACCATTACTTCTTGTTGCTTTTACTGATTAATTTTAAAAGTAAATTGAATAATGGTTGACCATTCAATTGGGTAGATTATAGAGATTATCAAATCCTTTTCGTATAATACGATCTAGATTGATAATCTCTGTGATTTATCACAGCATCTAGACCTGACGAAGGCTAGAGAAATCATTAACAGATTATATTTGAGTTGAAATAAATTGTTCATACTCGTTGAAATCAAAGCAAGCAATTGCTGAGAAATCGATGAGTTACTAGCGATTAAACTGAATCAAGCGTTTTGGTATATGATTTTGATTGAAGCTGTACAGTGTTTAAATACACAGTACTTCAAACTGTTACGTTGAACGATCTCCTTGTAGGATCGATCGACTGTTTGGGGTTGTATAGTCAAGTAATTAAGTGCATGTGGTGGATGCCTTGGCAGTCAGAGGCGATGAAAGACGTAATAGCCTGCGATAAGCTCCGGGGAGGCGGCAAATATCCTGTGATCCGGAGATTTCTGAATGGGGAAACCCACCTAGTATAAGCTAGGTATCATACACTGAATACATAGGTGTATGAGGCGAACGAGGGGAAGTGAAACATCTCAGTACCCTTAGGAAAAGAAATCAATTGAGATTCCCTCAGTAGCGGCGAGCGAACGGGGAACAGCCCATTAAGTCATATAAGCTTTAGTGGAATGCTCTGGGAAGTGCAACCATAGTAGGTGATAGTCCTGTACACGAAAGGGCTTATATGATGATGTCGAGTAGGGCGAGGCACGTGAAACCTTGTCTGAATATGGGGGGACCATCCTCCAAGGCTAAATACTCCTGACTGACCGATAGTGAACCAGTACCGTGAGGGAAAGGCGAAAAGAACCCCTGTGAGGGGAGTGAAATAGATCCTGAAACCGCATGCATACAAGCAGTGGGAGCCGGCTTTGTCCGGTGACTGCGTACCTTTTGTATAATGGGTCAGCGACTTACATTCAGTAGCAAGGTTAACCGCATAGGGGAGCCGTAGGGAAACCGAGTCTTAATAGGGCGTTTAGTTGCTGGGTGTAGACCCGAAACCAGGTGATCTATCCATGAGCAGGTTGAAGGTGAGGTAACACTTACTGGAGGACCGAACCCACTGTCGTTGAAAAGCCAGGGGATGACTTGTGGATAGGGGTGAAAGGCTAATCAAACTTGGTGATAGCTGGTTCTCCCCGAAAGCTATTTAGGTAGCGCCTCGGACGAATACCATTGGGGGTAGAGCACTGTTTCGGCTAGGGGGTCATCCCGACTTACCAAACCGATGCAAACTCCGAATACCAATGAGTACTATCCGGGAGACAGACTGCGGGTGCTAACGTCCGTAGTCAAGAGGAAAACAATCCAGACCGCCAGCTAAGGCCCCTAAATTATAGTTAAGTGGGAAACGATGTGGGAAGGCATAGACAGCTAGGAGGTTGGCTTAGAAGCAGCCACCCTTTAAAGAAAGCGTAATAGCTCACTAGTCGAGTCGGCCTGCGCGGAAGATGTAACGGGGCTAAAACTATATGCCGAAGCTGCGGATGCACATTTATGTGCGTGGTAGGGGAGCGTTCTGTAAGCCGATGAAGGTGGATTGAGAAGTCTGCTGGAGGTATCAGAAGTGCGAATGCTGACGTGAGTAACGACAAAACGGGTGAAAAACCCGTTCGCTGAAAGACCAAGGGTTCCAGTCCAACGTTAATCGGGGCTGGGTGAGTCGACCCCTAAGGCGAGGCCGAGAGGCGTAGTCGATGGGAAATTGGTTAATATTCCAATACTTCTGTGTAATGCGATGAGAGGACGGAGAAAGTTAAGTCAGCCTGGCGTTGGTTGTCCAGGTGAAAGGATGTAGGCATGTATCTTAGGCAAATCCGGGGTACTCTATGCTGAGATCTGATAGCAAGCTAATTTATTAGCGAAGTGGCTGATACTATACTTCCAGGAAAAGTCTCTAAGCTTCAGTTACACAGGAATCGTACCCGAAACCGACACAGGTGGTCAGGTCGAGTAGACCAAAGCGCTTGAGAGAACTCTGCTGAAGGAACTAGGCAAAATGGTACCGTAACTTCGGGAGAAGGTACGCTGCCGGCGGTGATAGGACTTGCTCCTTGAGCTGCTAGCAGCCACAGAAACCAGGCCCCTGCAACTGTTTATTAAAAACATAGCACTCTGCAAACACGAAAGTGGACGTATAGGGTGTGATGCCTGCCCGGTGCTGGAAGGTTAATTGATGTGGTTAGCGCAAGCGAAGCTATTGATCGAAGCCCCAGTAAACGGCGGCCGTAACTATAACGGTCCTAAGGTAGCGAAATTCCTTGTCGGGTAAGTTCCGACCTGCACGAATGGCATAATGATGGGGGCGCTGTCTCCAGCAGAGGCTCAGTGAAATCGAATTCGCCGTGAAGATGCGGTGTACCCGCGGCTAGACGGAAAGACCCCGTGAACCTTTACTGCAGCTTGACATTGAACTTTGATCTTACTTGTGTAGGATAGGTGGGAGGCTTTGAAGTAGCGACGCTAGTTGCTATGGAGCCGTCCTTGAAATACCACCCTGGTAATATTGAGGTTCTAACTCTGCTCCATTATCTGGAGCGAGGACCATGTCTGGTGGGTAGTTTGACTGGGGCGGTCTCCTCCTAAAGAGTAACGGAGGAGTACGAAGGTGCGCTCAGCGTGGTCGGAAATCACGCGTAGAGTATAAAGGCAAAAGCGCGCTTAACTGCGAGACCCACAAGTCGAGCAGGTACGAAAGTAGGTCTTAGTGATCCGGTGGTTCTGTATGGAAGGGCCATCGCTCAACGGATAAAAGGTACTCTGGGGATAACAGGCTGATACCGCCCAAGAGTTCATATCGACGGCGGTGTTTGGCACCTCGATGTCGGCTCATCTCATCCTGGGGCTGAAGCAGGTCCCAAGGGTATGGCTGTTCGCCATTTAAAGAGGTACGCGAGCTGGGTTTAGAACGTCGTGAGACAGTTCGGTCCCTATCTACCGTGGGCGTTGGAAATTTGAGAGGATCTGCTCCTAGTACGAGAGGACCAGAGTGGACGAACCTCTGGTGTACCGGTTGTGACGCCAGTCGCATCGCCGGGTAGCTATGTTCGGAAGGGATAACCGCTGAAAGCATCTAAGCGGGAAGCCTACCTCAAGATAAGATTTCCCTAGGACTTTATGTCCTCTAAAGAGCCGTTGAAGACTACGACGTTGATAGGTTGGATGTGGAAGCATAGTGATATGTGAAGCTGACCAATACTAATTGCTCGTGAGGCTTGACTATACAACACCCAAACAGTTGGTGTTGTAGTCAAAATCACTACAAACAACTTGATTTAGTTAACG
>NZ_JCAKMW010000048.1:0-4980 GCF_059515805.1 Acinetobacter sp. CY05
ATAAGTATTTAGTTTAAATAATTTCCGGCATTAAAATACCAAGATTGCGGTATATGTTTTTGCTTTAAAATTAAGGGTTTAACAACCATATTGATTTGATGTAAACTTTCTTTTGAACGAAAAAAAACCCGACGGCAATCGGGCTTTTCTTCGTGAACTTGAAGAGAATAATCTCAACTAGCACACCAATTATCTTGAATCTTAATTGTAGCTAGTTGAGTCCACAAAAACAAGAGATTTAAGGACTCAAAGCATGGCTGAACATGCAAGACAACTCGATATTTTTTATGATGATTTAGCGTATAAGCCTTATTGTGCTGAATATTTAGATCGTGGTTTAGATATTTTACCAAAGCGAGAAGCCATCAAACGAAAATACATACAGGGTAATCAGCCTTGTATGGTCAATTATCTGTTTTTTGATTTAGATCACGCCGACTCTGTGCTTGCTTGGCATACAGAAAATTTACCAATTCCCTATTGGACTGCTCGTAACCCTGAAAATGGCCATTGCCATATTTGCTACAAGCTTGAAACACCATTTCCAACCACTGAAATTGCAAGTATTAAGCCTATACGCTACGCAAGTGCGATTCAGGCTGCATACGCTAAGAAACTAGGCTCTGATACTTCTTACAGCCGTTTAATCACAAAAAACCCTTTAAATAAGCATTGGGACGTTGTGCTTTGGAGCGATCAAGCCTACTCACTCGATTATTTAGCTGATTTTGTCGACTTGAACAATAAACTTTCTGCCGAGGAACGTATTCAGGGATTAGGCAGAAACTGCACCATTTTCGATTTAACGCGCTTTTGGGGCTATAAGGCTATAAGGGTACACCTACAGTCAAAATCGAGCTATGAGGCGTGGTTTAACGCTGTTTTAGAGCATGTTTTGAAAGAGAATGAGCAATTTCCTGAACCTCTGCAATATGGTGAGTTAAAACAGATTGCTAAAAGTATTGCTAAGTGGATATGGAATCGTTTTTCTTTGGAAAATTTTAGTGAAATACAGACTAAAAGAGGGGCATTAGGTGGTCTAAAAAGATCTAAAAAATATGATGATTTAAGACAACAAGCTATCGAGTTGCGAACGAAGCACAAAATGAGCATCCGTAAAATTGCAGAGGAACTCAAAGTAAGTAAAACCAGTGTTATGGCATGGCTTTAACCTACTTACAAATTGATTTAAGTATTTGAGTTGTTTAAAGTTCGATAAATAATACCTAGATGACAGTAAATATGAAAAAGTTAATGTTTTTTTTCTTACTTATAAGTACGAATAGTTTTGCTGAAATTATTGATGACCTTGGATACAAGTCAGTTTTTCGTACCTTTTATCCTACAATTTTTCACGTTTCAATGGAGGATGAAGATTATGAGGGGAAAAATTTGCATAAGGCAGGCATTAAAGAGAATGGGAAAGAATATTTAGCCTTTATGCATCCTACTCAAGAATATAAAAATGCTTTTGGTGAAGATAGGTATTTAGTATTTATCGAAAAACGTGAAATAGGAAAAAATGAGTACCAATTAGTTAATGGTACTTGGAAAAAAGTCGATAGCTTATTTTACGGATTTTCAAATACTTGCCATGCTTGTTACGCAAAAATAGATTTGAGAGTTTTTAAAAAACTTAAATCCAATCAATATGAGTTGGTTTCAACTAGTACAAAAGATTATGAAGGAACAGGAGGGTATGGAGTTGCAGATCTAAATACTTTTGAATTAGCAAAAAAAGTTCAAAGGATAGGTAACTCGAAGGTTGGCTTTTTTAATACTAGCTCTGACTTTAGTCATGGGACAGAAACAACAAATCTTAATCTAATCGTGTTAGATGAAAATCAAATTAAAGACTACTACATTGATACTGTCGGTTCAGATGATAGCGGTAAATACACTGAGGAATCACCATTAAGTCATACTTTAAAAAGTGAATGGCAAATAGATAAAAGTAAAGATGGTAATCCATATTATCCAATTGAAATTAAATTCATGGGTGATACTTATGATGAAAAATTAAAAAAGATCATCAACTATAACAAAATAAATATTTATGAGTTTAATGATCGTAAAAATGGATTTGTATTAACTTCTTCTACGAATTGGTGAATTCGACTAGATATCCCATAGAGTTGAATTCTTTATAGGGACAATATTTAGAGCAGTTTAGGTGTACCAAGTAGCCATATCAGATAACAGCCCCCTTTAGGGGGTTTTTTTAGGTCAAAATGGTCAATTGGGGTTTATGTTCCACGCTTTTAATTTTGTCCTTTTGCCTAGGCTATTTCTTAGTTTAGGACACTCACCTCGTTTTGTTACTTTGCCGTAACCGAGGGAGCTATATCTCACTTTCGTAGAGTTCACGTTGTTTATCGAATAGAACATGGGTAGGCAAATACTCAAGTCATCCTCACAATACGTCGTTTTTTATACTAAAAAATGGAAAAAACTCACAGAATGTCTGCTCACATCAATTTTTCTAAATTGCAAATATTCCTTGAGATAGCAGGGAAAACTATCGAATAGATTGGTGATTAACAGGACTGTTGCACTCTAAAAGTGGCTAAATATCACATCGTATTCTTTCATTGAAATTTGCTTAGTCCTGATTTAGATCGGGAGACCAATCCTGATCTTTCAGAACAATGGCGACCAAACCATTTTTAGCTATGTTTCTTTTCGTTTTTTAGATAACAAATAAAACCGACTCAAACTTTCGGAACAACATTACGCCCTTTACCAATCCTGACAGCCACGCCATGAATGAGTTTGCAATGTGTTATTCAGCAGTCAAAAACCCTGCCACAATTTCACTGTAAAAACAGTTTATATGCCCTACTTGTTCTCTCTCCCTCTCCCTACCTTGCCGTGACAATTCAATGTCTAACGGTATGGAGATTCCCAAGTTAGTTATAACGATCTTAGCGATTAGAACGCCAATGCTCATTTGTCTGTCGATACTTCCAGTTTCCCCACCACGCGGTTCCTTGAAAATTGGTGGATATGATCTAAAGACAAAATCGGAGCGTATGGCTCTTAATCTACACATGTCTGGAGTTTATGCTTCTCCATGTATACTGTTTAAGCTATCCGTTGACCCACTTTGCTTGATGTAATCTCACTTAGTGGTGCCGCTGCTTCCAGATTTCTCCTCAGCTAGCCTGTAACATTGCTGTTACCTCAAACGCCATCAGTTGTGCCAATGAGCTGCGCCTTCCTCGTATTTCTACAAGTGCATTTACCGCAACACATTGCCGTTTTTAACGAATCTTAACATCCTGTCAGATTCTCACGGTAATCGTTAAAACAGGGTTTCGATGCAAGCATCTAGCTAGGCTATATCTAACCTAACGACCATTTCACAATCTTTTGATTGCTTATAGGCTCCCGTTTCCTTGTCGCCCAACCCCATACAAGTATGGATTGGATCGAAAAGGAGTATTACAACTCCCTAGCGCCCATCAGATCGTACCGAACGGGATTTCTCCAGTAGTACGCTCAATCGGTCAGTCGGGGAGGGCTAATCCTCAACTGTTCGCTATCTAAAAATACATGGCTTTAAGCAGGCTGTTGCCTGCTCAAAATCGTAAAAACGAAATGGTCAGGCAGTTGGTCAGACTGCTTTCAGTCAATGAATATCCCGACTATAAACCATAAAAAACAGGGTGTAAATTCTGTCACCTAGGAACCACTTAATTGCACAATGACAAATTGTGTCAATTAAGTCCGCCCCATGCCTTCGGCATGGGGAAAAGTGGCTTTGCCACTAGAAGCCTTATAGAATAAGGCTTCTATAAAAAAATAATATTGCTTGATTACATAGGTTATTTTGTAATATTGTTTGATGACAATTGAATAAATATTGCTTGGTGACAATAGAATGATTCATTACAGCCCAAATAGTCGTTATACAGCCCAAAAAATTGTAGATAAGGTGGCAAACGGTGCGTATTTTTATAGTCACTTTACTGTTGATTCTGATAACACGATGTTCGCAGACCCAATTAAGAAATTAATTGAAAAATTAACCCAAAAATATTTTTTAGCCTTAAGCCCAAGGCAAAGGACTTATCGTTTAAATACTAAAAATGAACCTATTTCGGATCTCATTATTCAAAAACGCTATGGCTTAGACGTTTGGGACTTTTGGTTACTCGTTACAACTCCAAAAACTAATGAATACAATGCTCTCAAAGAAAATGGGCAATTAAAAAAAATTGTTAAACAACGAGTATCAGAAGTTGAAACAACGTGGAATCGAGAAGAAGAACAAGAGCAAATTTCATTGATTCAGGCTTATTTCAATGACAAAGAAAAATTCAAATTTGTTTTACAAAAGCCGTTTTTAAAACTTTCTTTTGGGAATGGTAAAAACGTTGAATTAGTGCGTCTTTCGCACTCAAAAAAGAAATCAAAGAACTATGCTGATGCCGAGAAAAGCGCCAAAAATTATACTTGGACTTGGCGTTTTGATGAGCCGAGTGTTCAACTCATTAGAAAAACATATACTGAAATTTTAAACGTGCTTATTTCCAATAAAGATAAAAGTGTTGGTATGGCTAAGTTGCATGAATTTTACGCAGATTTGAAATATTACGGTGTTTTCAAAGGGAATCGTCATCAAATTGGACGATTATTTGTTGATGCAGTTAGTTACCATTTTAAGAAAACAGGGAAAAATTTCAGGAAAATGGACTATTACGTTCCGCTGGAGCTGAATTATTTACCCCGACTGAAAAATTATGCAGACAACTTCACTCAATACATCTTTTTAAGAAGGTTATATGAGGGGAATAATATCGTTGTAGATAAAAGTGAACTAGATGAAGAAACCTATAACATGCTGTTTAATAAGTATTTAGTTTAAATAATTTCCGGCATTAAAATACCAAGATTGCGGTATATGTTTTTGCTTTAAAATTAAGGGTTTAACAACCATATTGATTTGATGTAAACTTTCTTTTGAACGAAAAAAAA
>NZ_JCAKMW010000049.1:0-4338 GCF_059515805.1 Acinetobacter sp. CY05
TAATCATGATTTTTGTACTGAAGTTATATAACAGTACAAATCTATTTTTGTACCTATAACGGTAACACACTTTCAAAAAATAATCATGATTTTTGTACTGAAGTTATATAACAGTACAAATCTACTCTTGTACTATTAATCATGCTATTTGTACCGTTTAATCATGCTATTTGTACCGTTTTAAACTCTGAAATCATGCTATTTGTACCGTTAATCATGCTATTTGTACCGTTTTAAACTCTGAAACACTTTGATAGCAAGGCTTTCAGAGGGGCGAAAAGCTTTTAAAAGCTTTTTTAAAATAAGAAAATAGAATTCACAAAAAATTGCCCTATGTTTTCGCTACGCTCAAACTCTATTGAACTTCGCTGCGCTCAGTTCTTAGGGGCAATTTTGGTTACTTTCGGTGTGAAATCAAAAAAGCAAAAACGGCTAGGAATTCGCTTCGCTCATAAGGTCTTTATGCTCGCTTCGCTCGGTCTAGAAGCAAAAAACTGCTACTAAAAAAATTTTTAGCCTAAGTCGCATTGAGGAAAAAGCGGTTTTTCAGAGGGGCAGTAAGCGACTTTTGACACTTCGCTCGTAGACACTCGCTAAGATCTCTCTTTGAGAAGCAAAAAAAGCCGTTTAATAAAAAAAGCAGGGTTTTAGCTACTTTTAACACTGGGTGGTACATAGGTATACCAATGGGCTGAAAAGTGGCTTAAATCGCAAAATATGGCGAAATAGAGGGGATTTGAGGCTTGATTTCGACCTATTTTCCGATCAGACATCAATAAAAGTGATTTTTTGACTTCGATATGCAAGATTTTCATTGTTATCGGGTAACATTTTATAAATTTAATTTTATTAAAAAGTTATCGGGTAACTTTATTTTGTTATAGGGTAACTAGAAATGATAGAAATATCTTAATTTTGTTATAGGGTAACTTTATTTTGTTATAGGGTAACTAATAATTTATATAAAATTAAATATAAAAAAGTTATCGGGTAACTTTATTTTGTTATAGGGTAACTAGAAATTAATTAAACTTATTTTTTGATCTTTGTTATAGGGTAACTTTTATTTTTTATTGCTGTGATATACTAAAAATTGGACGACCAAAAAAACAGGTATATATAAAAATGAGTGCTGAAAAAACCACAAAATCGACCCCTACCCCTGAAAAACAGGTTAAGGATCTAAAGACTAGGCAAAAAGAGTATAAAGAGCGTCAAAAGCTAGAAAAATCGGTACGTTTAGAAGTATTGCTTCCTGAAGGGGTAGGGCAGATGTTGGATGCTTTGGTGGCTTCTGAGCCACAAAAAAGTGGAAAAAAGCCTAAGAAAAGTAAAAAAGATGTGGTGGCTCACCTTATCGAAAAAGAATACAAGCGTATGTATGCTTTGAAAAATTCACGCCTGAAAAAGTACCTTGATGAAAGTAGTGGTAATAAAACTGAGGAAGCATAAGCTTCCTCATTATTTATAGATGCTAATTTTTTATTGATTAATATCTTTAAAAATCAAAATCCATACCGCTTGATTTTTCTTGCTTTGGCTTTGGTTTTTTAATGTCTAAAACAGCTTGAGGGTAGTAGCCGATTTGGTTTTTGAAGTACTCCGCATACATTTTTGCATCATTTTCCTGCCTTGTTTTTCTGATTTCTGTCTTGAGTCTTTCGGCTTCTTCAATGTCTTTAGGTTTTGAACTGTATAGAATTTCAGGCGGTATCATATTGATTTCTTTCAGATTTGTTCCGTTTTGATCGTTATACTCTTTGGTACTTAGGCATGACACATAGCTCGGCACTTTTATCTTATGCCCCTCTATGGTCACTATTTTGGTGGGTGCAAACTGCGCTAGGTGGTCATTGGTATGCTCCTCAACCGTTTCCCTGATATGGCTCACGTACTCTTTGCCATAGCCTAAGACATCAGCCGTGATCTTCCTGCAGCCACCGCCCTGCGGTTGCTTGAAGAAAGTCGCTGGGTCTCTTTCGAAGCCATCCAAGGCTCTCTCGCTGTACATGATGTGTAGGTGCGGTTGATCTACGTCACCGATCAGCCCTTTATGAACGTGTACCGCTGCGCTGAAGGGGTAACGGTACTGATCGCAAAGCATTATGATCAAGTCTTTGGCTAAAGCTGTGCGCTCTTTTGGCGAAAGCTCTTTAGGTAAAGCGATGACAAGGGTCGAAGCCACACGCCCCTTGGACCTTTCGTACAAGTCGGCTGCTTTCCAAAAATCTTCCGGGCGAGTGGCCCAGGTGGGCATGTTGCCATGCTGTACAAACTCGACATGCTCACCATCTTTACCTTTGCTGAAGTGTGCCGTTCTCGTGATGTAGTGGTACGCCCCTTTAGCTGAAGCTTGCTTTATGACTTTGCCTTTGGCGGTTTTATAACTCGATTTTTTTATGTGCTTGTAACTTGTAAAAAACACGCTCACCACCTCTATTAAATGGGCCTCGCAGAGCCTGCGGAGCACGAGTAGTAGTGTGTCTGAATCGAAGATTTAGACACACGGAAACGAGCTTTCACATTATTTTAATTTGCGTTCGCAAATTAAAATAAGTGAAGTTATTGATGTTTTTCGGTTATAAAAAAATAAATTGAGTTGCTGGCCTATCATTAAAAAAAAGCAAAAAGGCTTAAGCATGACTGACACACAAAAAAGAAAAGGCGCACCTAGAAAAAGCTTTTCTCATGATGAGATCTCAGCTTTGAGGGAGGCTTATATTCAGATCCCCGATGAGCTTATGATGGCGGTAGATACGGGCTTTTCTGAGGTCTTAAAGGCTTTAGGTGAGAGTGGTTTTTATCAGCTGGATACACTTTCAAGTCTGGACTGTCTTAAGCCCCACATGCACAAAAAACTGCAGGACTTCGCTAGGGTGGTAAAGCATCGAAAGGCTTGGTATGCAAGGCTTGAGGTCATAAGGAGAAAGCCACCTAAGTCACTTTCTCTACTCGAAAGGCAAGCTTTAAAACTGGATGGGATCGAAGGTCGTGAGGCGTACATAGCACTACAAAAAGCTTTAAAAGCTTGTGTAGATGCTGATGAAAATAAGGCAAAGGAGGTGGACCTTGCTAAAAGACTTGAAAATCGGGCTCAGTCACTCAGCAAGAAAGCTGAGCGTGGTACCTCACCGACTGCTGAGCGTAGGGCTAGAACGGCAAGGCTATGCTTTTATGGAGGGCTTTTAGAGGGTTTTATCAAGATAGCTGCTTCGGAGTATCCGCAGTTTTCTGATCCCATCACCTTCTTGAAACGGATAGCTGAAAATAGTCCTTTTGATCAAAAAAACCGTGATGACATCCTCAAAATGCTTGAGGATGCTAGGGTTGATAAGAGAAATCCTGAAAAAAATTAAGAGGAAAAACCGACAGTTTTTAAATAGGGTAAGTACTTCTCCAGAAACTTCTCCTGTGATAGCTCTTGGCGTAAGCGATAGATGAAGCTTTGCATTTCCTCCCCATCTTGAGCGAATTTAGAGCCAAAAGTGGCATCCTCAGCTAGTTTTGGCGCAAAAGAACTAATTTGAGCCTCCGTTAGCTTTAGTGGCTTGGATGGCTTAGTTTTTGGGGAGTCCTCTTTAACCAAAATTTTTGGTTTTACCGAAAACTCATATCCCACTACAGACCTACCTTTCTTAATAGGAGTATATGACATGGTAATTTCTGTGTGCGTGTTAATCTCATCCAATGGTGTTTTTAAAACCCGTCGTTTTAAGTTGCTTAGATCTCGATAAGATTCAGGCAAGCCAAACTCAGCAAAAAGTTGATCGAGTGATAAATAGAAACCGCCAAGCTTCTCATGTTTTTTAGCAAGATGATAAAAATCAATGGCATAGTCTTTTTTAAGCTTAAGGACTGTTGTTTTTTTATACTTGGTGTATGGGTTGTGCTTATCTAAAACCTTAAGCATGAGGAGAACAACACTTGTAAATCGAATGTTAATTCCCGCCTCTTCGTAAGTAGCATCAATGACCCAATTGGAATGCACTTTTTTCCCTTTCTCATTGGTATATGAGAAGGATCTTTCGATCAATTTTTTACTTGCAATCTCGATCTGCTTGTAAGCGGAGTTGACTTTAATTTGGCACTCATTAGCAAAGTCTTGTGCTGAAATTAAAATGCTGGTTTGCTCCGTTGCATCTAGGTTTCTCGCAAGTGGTGATGCCAAAATCAGGAGTCTCTTTTCATCTACAGACATCGCTTTAAAGCATTCTTGCATGCGATTTTGAATAGCTACGGTGCTGACTGGATATTTTATTTCGGATGCCATCGCTTCCTCATTCTGATTGCTTTTTAATCATGATTTTTGTACTGAAGTTATATAACAGTACAAATCTA
>NZ_JCAKMW010000050.1:0-3485 GCF_059515805.1 Acinetobacter sp. CY05
AGTAAGCATCCAAGTTGTGCTGGCGACAATAGCAAGAGTGAACCACCTGATCCCTTCCCGAACTCAGAAGTGAAACCTCTTAGCGCTGATGGTAGTGTGGGGTTACCCATGTGAGAGTAAGTCATCGCCAGCTCATTATTCTAAAAATCCCTCGATCGTTGATCGGGGGATTTTTTTTCGCCTATAAAAAGCAATGAATACCCTCAGAATTTGCATGAAATTGTTTTAATAATGTCTTATTCTTCATTGCGGTTATATAATAATAGCCTAAGTATAATTTAAATTAAAAAGCCAAATCCAACAAATGTCTATGAATAAAACGTAGTTTATCTTTAATAACATCAGATAATTTGAAAGGATAGGCATCTTCTAAACCCATACTACGATTTAGAGCATTTAAATTAAAAGTTAATGTAATCCAACTTTCTAAAATTTTCTCAAAATTTTCAGCACCAATAGGGCACTCATCCATGGTGAGATTGGTTAAGCTACCTTGTTTGGCATTAACAGCTAAGCCTGCATGAAAAGCAGTTTCTAAGGTTTCCATCATATGTAAATAATGCGCCCAAGTTTCAGCCCAATCTTCCCAAGGGTGGGCTGTAGCATAAGAGCTAATATAGTGTTTTTGCCAGTTTGGCTCAGGCCCATATTCATAATGTTTTTGCAGTGCTATAGCATAATCTTGACGCTCATCGCCAAAATAATGTCTGAACTCTGCTAATAAATCTGGTCTTAAATTCTCAATTAAATAAAAATAGTAGTGACCACTTTCGTGTCTAAAATGACCTAATAGTGTTCGATAGTTTTCTCCCATATTAACTCGTGTGGTTTCACGATAAATCACATTTGCTTCTTGTGCATTTAAAGTAATGATACCTTTGCCATGACCAGTCATTACGGGTTGGCCATGCATTGGCACTAAAAAATTAAAACGTAGTCCAAGTTGATCATCATCATTTCGTTTTGGACGTGGCATTATATTTAAGCGCTGAGTTAAATATAAGAAGCGATGCTTGGCATGTTCTAGATGGCGCCAGTATTCAATATTTTCAGGTTGGTCAAGTGGGGGAATGATATAAGTAAGTTGACATGACTCACAATAAATTTCCTCATCATTAATACTGAGTACCCAATTACAAATTTGATGATGGGTGTAGTTGTAACAAGGTTTGAATTCAACATTTGTAATGTTTTTATGTTTCTGCTTAACCTGCCAAATATTGGCTTGTTTTTCATCAAAGCAGAGCAATTCTTGATATTTTGCGGAATAACCAATTCTGCAGCCGCAATGATCGCAATGTGTTTTAGCAAAAAAAATCTGCTGTTGGCATTCACTACAAGAGAAATAGCGCATAATATTGATCATTCCATTGCAAAAAACTATCACTTATTGTCTTTCAAAAACAACCTATATTCATTAGCTTTTATGCGAAAAATGATGCATTTCTTAGATTGTCTAGTCAGTACTGAATTTTTAACTCCATTTGTGATGAATTGAACAAAATAAGTAATCATTTAATGGTGTATGCTTTGGTTGCTATAATGGTTAAAATTATTTTTATAACAAAAATTAATTAATTAAAAACAATAGTTTATTGTATTATATGATGCGTATATAACGCATCATATTGATCGGTGGTTATTTTTGTCAATTACTTATATTGAGCATATTGACCCATCTAAGTAAAAAAAACTATGTGCGCGGTATAGGATTGTTTAAATTCCTATATGTTACACATCTAGTTTCAAACCGCTCTATCAAACTAAAGCTTGTAGTATTTAGAAACCAAGCAGAATGATAGTAAGAGGAGGCTTTGGGTATCCTGAGTAGCGAGCGAGATTTATTAGAATATGTGCTTGATGATTTGTAAGTTTATCAATAGAAAGCTTGAATCAATTTTTCATCTCTCTAAAACCATAGGGTTGTGAGATGACTATAAGCTTGAATGGGGGTTATGGATTTATATATTATTTAACATAATGTTCATTATACGAAATTGGATTGTAACTCCAAAATAGAAATGTCCGGTTTCTCCAAAGTAAAAATGTCCGCTTTTAGAATATGCGCTTTTGCGATTATCGAAGCGGACGGTTTGATATGTTGGTGTCTATGTCGGATAAAGAACTTAAACGATTGTCGGTCTTGCAGGAAATCTGCGATCAACGCATAACTCAATCCCAGGCTGCTCAGCTACTTCATATCTCAGAACGTCAGATCAGACGCTTACTGCAGAAATACAAAGCTCAAGGTCCAGCTGCATTAGCCCATGCCGGTCGTGGCCAAACCAGCAATTCCAAACTTCCTGAAGAACTCAGACTCAAGTGCCTCAATATTGTTTCTGACCAACTCCATGGTTTCGGACCCACTTTAGCGCATGAAAAGCTCACCACCGTACATGGATTCGATCTTTCAGTAGAAACCCTGCGTTCTTGGATGATTGCAGCCGACTTGTGGATTCCTCGCGCCAAGCGCCTGAAACGCCCATATCAGCCTCGATATAACCGGGATTGCTATGGTGAACTGATCCAGATTGATGGCTCTCACCATGACTGGTTCGAAGGGCGTGCTGCTAAATGCTGTCTGCTGGTGTTTATTGATGATGCCACAGGCAAATTACAGCATTTACGCTTCTGTGAGTCAGAATCAACCTTTGACTATATGATTTCGACACGTTTGTATGTTGAACAGCACGGTAAGCCCTTAGCATTTTACAGCGACAAACATTCAGTCTTTAGGGTAAATCAAAGCAGCAAGAAAGACACCAAGATTACCCAATTTGGGCGAGTACTCAGTACGCTCAATATCGATATCATCTTCGCCAATTCACCACAGGCCAAAGGACGTGTAGAACGAGCCAATAGAACGCTTCAGGATCGTCTGATTAAGGAGATGCGCTTAGAAGCTATCAGTTCGATTGCAGATGCCAATGCCTGGCTGCCCTGCTTTATTGAGCAATTTAATCGTAAATTTGCCAAGATGGCCTTTAATCCTAAGGATCTCCACCGGACTGTCACTGAAACAGCTGAAGAATTAGATGATATTTTTACTTGGCGTGAACCCCGCAGAGTCACCAATAGCCTGACCATTACTTATGATAAATGTGTATATATTCTGGAGAATATCCAAGAAAATCAGAAGCTGATCGGTAAATATCTTGAGTTTCTAGAATATCCGGATGGTACTGTAGCGATCATGCATGAAGGACGGAAGATCAATTACAGCATCTTCGATAAATTAAGTCAGCTTAACCAGCGAGAGATTGTTGAGAATAAACGTTTAAGTTCTGTATTGCTGCATATTCAACAACAGCATGAAGAACTGGAACAGCAAAACAAACGTAATCGTTCTCAAAAGATGCCAAGCAGACGTGCACAGAAAACAGCAATTCAACAACGAAATCTGAATCCTGTGCTTGACTTGGAAATGTCCATATAGGACATTTCTATTTGGTTATTAGGTAGGACATTTCTACTTGGGAATAACA
>NZ_JCAKMW010000051.1:0-3389 GCF_059515805.1 Acinetobacter sp. CY05
AGTCTCTTGTGCATCAAATGGTGTACCTGCAACCACAGGAGTCGTACCAGCTTCATCAAGGTACAAGGTACCGTTGTCAGGTAAAGTCGTGACTGTAATGCTCTCAACTGTACCGTCTACATCGCTGTAGTCGAGTACCACTGGAATGGTGGTATCTTCATCGCCTGTTGCAGTGACATCTTCAGCCACTGGCGGATCATTGACATCGGCAATGGTAATCGTTGCAGTGGCAGGGTCTGACTCTAAGCCTTCATTATCAGTTGCCACGTAGTCAAATGTGGTTTCGCCGTTCCAGTTTTCGTTTGGTACAAAGTACACGGTCTCTTGTGCATCAAATGGTGTACCTGCAACCACAGGAATCATGCCAGCTTCATCAAGGTACAAGGTACCGTTGTCAGGTAAAGTCGTGACTGTAATGCTCTCAACTTTACCGTCTACATCGCTGTAGTCGAGTACCACTGGAATGGTGGTATCTTCATCGCCTGTTGCAGTGACATCTTCAGCCACTGGCGGATCATTGACATCGGCAATGGTAATCGTTGCAGTGGCAGGGTCTGACTCTAAGCCTTCATTATCAGTTGCTACATAGTCAAATGTGGTTTCGCCGTTCCAGTTTTCGTTTGGTACAAAGTACACAGTCTCTTGTGCATCAAATGGTGTACCTGCAACCACAGGAGTCGTACCAGCTTCATCAAGGTACAAGGTACCGTTGTCAGGTAAAGTCGTGACTGTAATGCTCTCAACTGTACCGTCTACATCGCTGTAGTCGAGTACCACTGCAATGATGGTATCTTCATCGCCTGTTGCAGTGACATCTTCAGCCACTGGCGGATCGTTGACATCGGCAATGGTAATCGTTGCAGTGGCAGGGTCTGACTCTAAGCCTTCATCATCAGTTGCCACGTAGTCAAATGTGGTTTGGCCGTTCCAGTTTTCGTTTGGTACAAAGTACACGGTCTCTTGTGCATCAAATGGTGTACCTGCAACCACAGGAATCGTGCCGGCTTCATCAAGGTATAAGGTGCCATTTGCAGGTAAAGTCGTGACTGTAATGGTCTCAACTGTACCGTCTACATCGCTGTAGTCGAGTACCACTGGAATGGTGGTATCTTCATCACCTGTTGCAGTGACATCTTCAGCTACTGGCGGATCATTCACAGGAGTTACATCAATAGTGATCACTGAAGTACTAGTTTCGCCATTTGGATCAGTTACAACGACAGTAAACTCATCTGGACCATTATAGTCAGGGTTGGGCGTATAGGTATATTCGCCAGTCTCTGGATTAATTTCAACTTTACCGTGAGTTGGCTGTTCGGTTACTTCATAACTCAGAGGGTCTTCATCTGGATCTGTTGCTGGGACTTTACCTGTAACAGGGGTGTCTTCAGGCGTGACTTTACTGTCATCTTCTGCGACTGGTGGATCGTTAATTGGGTTAACACCAATGTTGACTGTACCGGTATCTTCACCACCTTGTTGATCTTCTACAGTGTATTCAAAAACACCAACATTTTGCCCAGCTAAATAGTCTTTCGGTGCATCATATACGAGCGCCTCAAGTTCAGACACAGTCAGCTGGTCACCAATTTTTACTACTGTACCATCTGCTTTTTTTACTTCACCCAGTTCTGGAATCTTAGTAACGGTAATCGTTAACTCACTGTCCGGACTATCTGAATCACTGACTGTAACGCTAAGTGGTGTAGCTGTACTTTCTTCATCTACAGTCAAGTTATTGTCTGTGGCTAATGGTGGTGCAAATGGCTGCACAGTAATATTAACTGTGGCAGTCTCAGGTATACCTGTGGCTGAAGTGACTGTATAAGTGAAGCTATCAGGCCCTGTATAACCTGCATTTGGCGTGTAAGTTAAAGTACCATCTGGATTAATGACCACTTGACCATGAGCAGGTTGGCTAACTGAAGTAATTTTAGCATCTGTTGCTTCAAAACCATCGTTTTCCAATGCATCAATCACGACAGGAACACCTAGCATAGTTGTTTCGGTATCATCGAAAGCATCTTGCTCTGGTTCAACAACAGCTGTAACTTCAAATTCAGTTGTTACGCCTTTGTCATCAGTGACTGTAACTTTAAATGTCTCAGTGCCATTCCAATCATCATTTGGAATGAAAGTCCATTCACCCGTCTCTGGATCAATGGTTGCGGTACCATTTTCTGGCTGTGCAACAATCGTAAAATTAGGATTACTTACACCATCTTTATCAGTTGCGATCAATTTACCCGTAACAACATCACCATCTTCTAGCCCTTCACCGCGATTACCCGTGACTGTAGTAAGATTTGGCTTTGGCTTATCATCATCATCATCGACTAAAGCTGCGATACCACCTAAAAGTAAGCCACCTAGAATCCATGGCCAAAAGTTGGCACTTTTACCAAATACAATTTGCTCTAAACCAGTAATATCTTTGAAATACACTGCGCCGTTATTGTAGTCAAACCACAAAAAGCCACATTCTTCATCCAACAAAACCAGTTGTGATTGTGGCTGATCATTAAATTGAACAAAAAAATCTTCAATGAGGATTTTTTCCCCAGAATTTAAGATTAAGACTAAATTATTGCCTTCACGAACATATTGTTTGATGTCTTCTTTATATAAATCTACCTTAACAACAGAGGAGGTACTCAGATCAACGATACTCGTATTGCTTAGGTCTTGAAGTTTTTCACGAGTGGCGAGGTTATAGACTTGAATATTGGCTGTCATTGTTATGATCTCTTTTAGGATTATTATTCCTAGAGATTGAACAATAAACATACATTTATGTAAACCACTGTTAAAAATGTGATTAATGAAATTATTTAGGATAAATTTAAATATTTTTTTTATAAAAAAATTAATATCTTTGAATAACTAAGATTTTTCAAACTCTATTTAAAAATATGAAATATAAAATAATATAATGCAGCTAAAAAACTTAACATACTGATTTTTAAAAAAATTAATAAAAGACATTTTTTTCATTTTTTTATAAAAAAATGTCTATTACGCCTCAAAACATAAGCTTATTGCACAAATTATGAATCAAAACTAAATTTACTATGTAGTTTTTATAAACATATAGTAAAAGATGAAGTGAGCTAAAATGAGTATAGCAACCTAAACTTTCTATTTAAGAATACACATATTGTTTCTTTGCTTGGTCGCTTCAATTAAATCAAACATAATTTTCAATCATTAGACCTCTTGCGAAAGTAAAAATCACCTCCATATAAATTTCATGAGATATCATAAATTAAACCGTTTTTCAGATTCTGAATTCAAACGCTTAGTTGGCGTACCTCGACAAGTTTTTACTGAAATGGTAGAGGTTCTAGAAAAAGCAGAATCACTCAAAAAGAAATCAGGTCGACCTCATA
>NZ_JCAKMW010000052.1:0-2947 GCF_059515805.1 Acinetobacter sp. CY05
CGACAATAGCAAGAGTGAACCACCTGATCCCTTCCCGAACTCAGAAGTGAAACCTCTTAGCGCTGATGGTAGTGTGGGGTTACCCATGTGAGAGTAAGTCATCGCCAGCTCATTATTCTAAAAATCCCTCGATCGTTGATCGGGGGATTTTTTTTCGCCTATAAAAAGCAATAAATACCCTCAGAATTTGCATGAAATTATTTTTAGCGACCGTTCCTACGCTTCTATTCACCAGAATCGTGCTCTGATTCTCTTCCTTACGGCTCGATCTACTACATTTCACAACTCTTTATCTGATTGAAGCTTCTGTTTTATCACGAGCTGGCAATCTAAGACTCCTTTGTCCAATCAGAACAGTCCTCCTATAAGCTAGACATATGGCTCTAGTTAGGTGTATTAGTAGCGCAGTGCTGATTAAATTAATATCATCTATATGATGCGTTAATGCCGCATCATATAACTAAAATAGCTCTATATGATGCGTTAATACCGCATCATACAAATTAGGGCAAAACACTAGAAAAATCGATCATAAAAAAAGCGTTACTTTTCATGTTTCTCTGTGGTTAATTTTTAATCTTTTGCGTTCAAGAATTAATCAAAATTAGCGACTTTTCCCTAAAATAGCCTAAGCAAATAAAAACAGATTTTAAGCCTATTCATCCCCCTATAGGGATTAGATCGTCCCTTATTTCATCAAAACCAAGAAAATTGATTAATTTGTAATCAGTGGAAAATAGGATTTTTTACTTCTAAAAAGTCCTATTTTTTTCCTTTTTGAAGGAATCAAATTCTAGTTCCTCAAAAAGTTGATCAAAAAACAAATCTGATCACTCTAAAAATTAGAGATTTTCTTGTTTTTTAAGAATATATCTAAAATCTCATATAAGCTTCATATAGGCACTTTAAAATTAGAGATGTACCCAACATCATTTTCTTGAAAAAAATTCAATAGTGAAGCTTACATTGAGTTTTAGAGGGTATTTGATTTGTGTTTCTTGGTAAAAATTTAAAAGTCTATGTTTTTTTAGAAAAAAGAGACAAAAAAAATTAATTGAAATTTTTGAGCCAAAAATTCGATTTTCAGCTCAATTTTAAACTTTCCGAGAGAATTTTTCTTGGAACAGGAGATCTGCACTGTGATCTCAGGTTGTCATCAAAACCTGTGGATAAGTATTAAAAAAAACGAAGTTTTTGAACAAAAAAAAATGAGCGAAGCGGGTTTTTAATGTTTTTAAATGTTTTTAAATGCTTTTAGACACGCTGAAACCCTTGCTACATAAGGCTTTCAGAGCCTATATGACAACGTTTCCTCGGTTATATAGCAACGTTTCCTCGGTTATATAGCAACGTTTCCTCGGTTTAATGACAACGTTTCCTCGGTATTTGACAACAAATATTTCTCATGTTGTTATAGCAACAAAATAATCTTGTTGCTAAATGGGTAAAAATGACTGATTTAGTCGTAAAATCGAACAAACTTGTTCAGGCTTTGCAGACGCTCACCCTAAATGAGGCACGTTTGCTACAACTTGCGATTGTCGATGCCCGTGAAACTGGTCAAGGATTGTCCACGGACGAGCCTTTGGAACTAAACGCAGTGAGATACGCGAGAGCTTTTAATGTTTCGGCAGATGCTGCTTACTTGGCATTGAGTGAAGCAGAGGATTCTTTGTTTAAGAGACAGTTCACCATCACGAACGAAGATGGAACTGTGACAAAGAGTCGTTGGATTCAAGATGCGAACTATCGTAAAGGCGAAGGACGCATCCTCGTAACGTTGACGCGAGTCGTGATTGAGCACATTACGAAGATCGATGGCTTTGAGCAGTACTTCACGAGCTATCACTTAAAGAAAACTGCAGACTTTAAAAGTGTGTATGCTGTTCGACTCTATGAGTTACTGATGCAATGGAAGTCTGTTGGTAAGACGCCAGCATATGAACTTGAGCGTTTACGCGGCCAATTAGGCATTGGCGTGAATGAATACACGCGTATGGAAGCGTTTAAACGTCGTGTCTTAGATATTGCGGTTGATCAGATTAACGAGCATTCCGACTTAATCATTAAGTATGAACAGCATAAACGTGGCCGTTCTATTTCGGGGTTTTCCTTTAATTTCAGATACAAACGTTCAGCAATACAGGCTGCTAAAGAGATTGAAGTCAAACAAGACACGAAATCTGCTTTAACAGATGCACAGCGCTATATGTTTGCAAATAAGCTTTCAGATCTGCCAGAGATGAGTCGTTATTCCAAAGGCACAGAGAGTTATCAGGCTTTTTCCGCACGTATTGCGGAAATGCTGCAAACATCTGCTGGGATAGAGGAGCTATTGCCATTTCTGAAGCAAGTAGGCTTTAAAGCGGGACGTTAAGCTCACTGAAATCAATCATTCTAATGCTAGCCATAGTGCTGGCATTTTAATAAAACTGCACATAACAGCGTGAGCTAAGTGATTTTTGGGAAAAAACCGCTAAAAATCGCAAAATTAGCGTTGTTATGTGCTTTTTTCACAAAAAAATAGGCAAATTAGGGCTCTAGAAGTGTTTTTTAGCTCAATTGACACGTGATTTTGTAAAATAAATGAGCAGTCAGACGGAATTCTTCGCAAATGGGGTTGCACAGCGCCTGAAATCCTGTAGAATGCACATCCATCAGCGATGATCTTGATTAAAACTTGTTGAAAAACAATGATTTAACAAATGAGCTGATTATCTTGCTTCTGACGAAGATGCAAGAAAATCATTAAGAGATTATGAAGAACAACTTGTGTGGATTTTTACTGGTTGATCAATCGAATATATTTTCATTGATAATTGGTAAGAATTTCTCGAAGTTTATTTGAGCAAATTTTTTGTCAGTAATTGATGAGCCAAGATTGGTGCCCTATAGGCACTATTGATTTTAAACTGAAGAGTTTGATCATGGCTCAGATTGAACGCTG
>NZ_JCAKMW010000053.1:0-2877 GCF_059515805.1 Acinetobacter sp. CY05
TTTTAGGTGGTTTAACTGGTGGTTTATTATCTCTAGACTTCGTAACCAATCTTCTAGGTGGTTTAACGAACGGCTTGTTATCGCTTGACCTAGTGACTGATCTTTTAGGTGGCTTAACAGGTGGTCTGCTTCCACTTGATTTAGTGACTAACCTAATCGGTGGTTTAACTGGCGGTCTATTATCTCTAGACTTCGTAACCAATCTTCTAGGTGGTTTAACCAACGGCTTGTTGTCACTTGATTTAGTAACTGATCTTTTAGGTGACTTAACAAGTGGTCTGCTTCCACTTGATTTAGTGACTAACCTAATCGGTGGTTTAACTGGCGGTCTATTATCTCTAGACTTCGTAACCAATCTTCTAGGCGGTTTAACCAACGGCTTGTTGTCACTTGACCTAGTGACTGATCTAGTGGGCGGTTTAACAAATGGCTTGTTGTCACTTGACCTAGTGACTGATCTAGTGGGCGGTTTAACAAATGGCTTCTTGTCACTTGATTTAGTAACTGATCTTTTAGGTGGCTTAACCAACGGCTTGTTGTCACTTGATTTAGTGACGAACTTGGTTGGTGGTTTAACTGGTGGTCTATTATCACTAGATTTCGTAACCAATCTTCTAGGTGGTTTAACGAACGGCTTGTTATCACTTGATTTAGTAACTGATCTTTTAGGTGGCTTAACAGGTGGTTTACTTCCGCTTGATTTAGTGACGAACTTGGTAGGTGGTTTAACTGGCGGTTTATTATCTCTAGACTTCGTAACCAATCTTCTAGGTGGTTTAACGAACGGCTTGTTGTCACTTGATTTAGTAACTGATCTTTTAGGTGGCTTAACAGGTGGTTTACTTCCGCTTGATTTAGTGACGAACTTGGTTGGTGGTTTAACTGGCGGTTTATTATCTCTAGACTTCGTAACCAATCTTCTAGGTGGTTTAACGAACGGCTTGTTATCGCTTGACCTAGTGACTGATCTAGTTGGTGGCCTAACAAATGGCTTGTTATCGCTTGATTTAGTAACTGATCTTTTAGGTGGCTTAACAGGTGGTTTACTTCCACTTGATCTAGTGACGAACTTGGTTGGTGGTTTAACTGGTGGTCTATTATCACTAGATTTCGTAACCAATCTTCTAGGTGGTCTAACTAACGGCTTGTTATCGCTTGATTTAGTAACTGATCTTTTAGGTGGCTTAACAGATGGTTTACTTCCGCTTGATTTAGTGACGAACTTGGTTGGTGGTTTAACTGGCGGTTTATTATCTCTAGACTTCGTAACCAATCTTCTAGGTGGTTTAACGAACGGCTTGTTATCACTTGATTTAGTAACTGATCTTTTAGGTGGCTTAACAGGTGGTCTACTTCCACTTGATTTAGTGACTAACCTAATCGGTGGTTTAACTGGCGGTCTATTATCACTAGATTTCGTAACCAATCTTCTAGGTGGTTTAACCAACGGCTTGTTATCGCTTGACCTAGTGACTGATCTAGTGGGCGGTTTAACTAATGGCTTATTGTCACTTGATCTAGTGACTAACCTAATCGGTGGTTTAACTGGTGGTCTATTATCACTAGATTTCGTAACCAATCTTCTAGGTGGTCTAACTAACGGCTTGTTATCGCTTGACCTAGTAACTGATCTAGTGGGCGGTCTAACTAACGGCTTGTTATCTCTTGACCTAGTGACTGATCTAGTGGGTGGCCTAACTAACGGTTTGTTATCACTTGATTTAGTAACTGATCTTTTAGGTGGTTTAACGAACGGCTTATTATCGCTTGATTTAGTGACTGATCTAGTTGGCGGCCTAACAAACGGCTTGTTATCACTTGACCTGGTCACAAACTTAGTTGGTGGTTTAACCAATGGCTTGTTGTCACTTGACCTAGTGACTGATCTAGTGGGCGGTTTGACCAACGGCTTGTTATCACTTGACCTAGTCACAAACTTAGTTAGTGGTTTAACCAACGGTTTACTATCCCTGGATGTTGTAACTAATCTATTAGGTAGTTTAACAAACGGTTTATTATCGCTAGACGTCGTTACTGACTTGGTTGGTGGTTTAACAAACGGCTTACTATCATTAGATGTCGTTACTGACCTAGTTGGTGGTCTGACGAATGGTCTCTTATCTGGAGATGGCTTAGGGAACTTGTTAGGTGGACTCACAGGTTCGGGTAACGTAGATGGTCAACCTTCTACAAATCTAGGTGATTTGTTAGGTAACACATTGAACAATTTAACTGGTTCATTAAACGTAAATGTAGAAGGTGATTCAGTCACTGGTTCAGTAAACGGCGGTTTGTTGGGTGGCTTGTTAGGTGGCTTATTGAATAAGTCAACATTTACAGCTGAAGTTGATACACCTGAAGCAATTTCTGTATCTGAACAACAACAAGCGTACGAGTTAGTTCAAGAACTAATTCTGACAGAGTCAGAAACCAATGTGGTTGAGCAGGTAGTCACTGAAACAGGTGAGACTTTAGAGATTACAGCGATTAACTCAGCGCCTGTGGCACTGGAGCTTGTATTCGTTGCGACGATTGATCATGATTCTACGACTGATCAACTGTTTAATTCTCAAAGTTTTGTTTAATTAACAACTAGATCATTCGTATAAATTTAAAATCGTCTACCTTAGGGTAGACGATTTTTTAGATCTGATGAAATTAAATTTGGTCTTTTTAGGGTGTAAGCATCCGCTGAACTCCATCGCTATATTTTAATGGGGATCAGGTTTCCATCGGTGTGGTAGTAATTCGTAAGCATCCGCTGAACCCCATACCTATTTTTTAATTTTGGTCGGGTTGCCACCGGTGTGGCAGTAATTCTTCAATTTGGGTCACTTTGTGTGTCGGTAGCCTTTTCAGCACATCACTTAAATAGGC
>NZ_JCAKMW010000054.1:0-2653 GCF_059515805.1 Acinetobacter sp. CY05
ATTTGGCTTGGTTGCATTACCTGCTTGATCAGTTGCCACAACATCAAGCTTTTCACCATTGCTATAAGCCTTGTCTAGACTCACGCTGTACTTGCCAGTTGCATCTGCTATCGCAGTGCCAATGACTTTACCGTTATAGCTAACTTTGACTGTCGCACCAGCTTCGGTTGTTCCTGTCACTGTCTTGTTATCTGCACCCAATACTTGCGTTAAGCTTGCTGGCGCTGTGGTATCAGGCGCTGTAATCGTATTTGGCTGGGTTGCATTACCTGCTTGATCAGCAGAAACAATATTTAGCTTCTCACCATTGCTATACGCTTTATCCAAAGTAATGCTGTACTTACCATCAACATTTGCCACAGCAGTTCCGATCACTTTACCGTTATAGCTAACTTTGACTGTCGCACCAGCTTCAGTGATACCTGTCACTGTCTTGTTATCTGCACCCAATACTTGCGTCAAGGTCGCAGGTGCTGTCGTATCAGGCGCTGTAATCGTATTTGGCTTGGTTGCATTACCTGCTTGATCAGCAGAAACAATATTTAGCTTCTCACCATTGTTATACGCTTTATCCAAAGTAATGCTGTACTTACCATCAACATTTGCCACAGCAGTTCCGATCACTTTACCGTTATAGCTAACTTTGACTGTCGCACCAGCTTCGGTGTTACCCATCACTGTCTTATTATCTGCACCCAATACTTGCGTCAAGGTCGCAGGTGCTGTCGTATCAGGCGCTGTAATCGTATTTGGCTTGGTTGCATTACCTGCTTGATCAGTTGCCACAACATCAAGCTTTTCACCATTGCTATAAGCCTTGTCTAGACTCACGCTGTACTTGCCAGTTGCATCTGCTATCGCAGTGCCAATGACTTTACCGTTATAGCTAACTTTGACTGTCGCACCAGCTTCGGTTGTTCCTGTCACTGTCTTGTTATCTGCACCCAATACTTGCGTTAAGCTTGCTGGCGCTGTGGTATCAGGCGCTGTAATTGAATTTGGCTTGGTGCTGTTATTGGCTGTGTCCATTGCAATAACCTCAAAATGCTCACCATTGTTATACGCTTTATCCAAAGTGATGCTGTACTTACCATCAACATTTGCCACAGCAGTTCCGATCACTTTGCCATTGTAGCTAACTTTGACTGTTGCACCAGCTTCAGTGATACCTGTCACTGTTTTGTTATCTACACCCAATACTTGCGTTAATCTTGCTGGCGCTGTGGTATCAGGCGCTGTAATTGCATTTGGCTTGGTGCTGTTATTGGCTGTGTCCGTTGCAATAACCTCAAAATGCTCACCATTGTTATACGCTTTATCCAAAGTGATGCTGTACTTACCATCAACATTTGCCACAGCAGTTCCGATCACTTTGCCATTGTAGCTAACTTTGACTGTTGCACCAGCTTCAGTGATACCTGTCACTGTTTTGTTATCTACACCCAATACTTGCGTTAATCTTGCTGGCGCTGTGGTATCAGGCGCTGTAATTGCATTTGGCTTGGTGCTGTTATTGGCTGTGTCCGTTGCAATAACCTCAAAATGCTCACCATTGTTATACGCTTTATCCAAAGTGATGCTGTACTTACCATCAACATTTGCCACAGCAGTTCCGATCACTTTGCCATTGTAGCTAACTTTGACTGTTGCACCAGCTTCAGTTGTACCTGTCACTGTTTTGTTATCTGCAGCCAATACTTGCGTTAAGTTCGATGGAGCTGTGGTATCAGGCGCTGTAATTACATTTGGCTTGGTTGCATTACCTGCTTGATCAGTTGCCACAACATCAAGCTTTTCACCATTGCTATAAGCCTTGTCTAGACTCACACTGTACTTGCCAGTTGCATCTGCTATCGCAGTGCCAATGACTTTACCGTTATAGCTAACTTTGACTGTCGCACCAGCTTCGGTGTTACCCATCACTGTTTTGTTATCTGCAACTAATAATTGAGTAAGTATTACTGGTGCTGTAATATCCAATGCATTGATTTTTATTTTTTGTGAACTATTCCCTGCCTTATCTTTAAAGCTAATTTCTAGTTCTTCTCCATTCAAAAATGGATGCTCCAAAGCGAATGTATAATGACCAAATTGATCAGAAACAGTCTGGCCTAAAGTTGCACCGTTTAAATACACGAGAACAGTCGAGTTTGCTTCTGTAATACCATTAACTACTTTACCATCATCAGTGAATTTGTAATATCCATTGGTTGGAGCTGTAGTATCTTTAAAGTTGATAATGAACGCTTTGCTCTTATTACCTGCCTGATCTTGAGCAAATAATTCTACCTTCTCACCATTGCTAAAGAGTTGATCAAGATAAAGGCTGTATTTACCATCTTTAGCAACTTGTGCTGTGCCAACAACTTTGCCCGCAACAGTAGCAACCACGGTGGCGCCAGCTTCACTTTTGCCCGTAATCGTACGATTATCTTTCTCTAATTTCTGTGTCAGTTGAGTAGGTGCTGTTGTGTCAGCAACTATAATGCTCTCTACATGCGAAGTATTGCCAGCTTTTATCCTTCGCGCTAAGATCGATTTTCTCACCATTGGTATAGGCTTTGTTAAGCTTTAAAACATAATAACCATTGGCATCAGCAACCGCTTTACCTACTGATCTATTATTGATCATCGCAGTGACTGTTGCACCTGC
>NZ_JCAKMW010000055.1:0-2406 GCF_059515805.1 Acinetobacter sp. CY05
AATTATGTAACATCAATGTTTTAGTTGATTTAAAGTGTAGCCTAAAACTTCAATCTAGCTATAGCATCTATACCAATGTGAAGCTTACGCCATTGGCGACGATATTCAGCCCCATGTTTCTTGCATTTCCATTCACCTTCACCAATAAACTTCAAGCCAGTAGAATCTACGAGTAGATGTAGCCCATTACTACTTTTTTGATAGCTAATCGCAATATCAATATGCTTTTGTCTACGACAAGGGGTGGAATAATCCGGAGCTGTCCAATCTAATCCAGAGAGTTTAATCAGGCTTTGAACAAAACCTGTGACCATGCGTAAAGAGAGTCGGAATAGCGATTTGATCATTAAGCAGCATTGAATCGCTGTATCAGAGTAGGTTTGATTTCGACCTTGCTTGCCTTGTGATTGTGCATACCACTGAGTATTTGGATCAAACCAAATAGAAATATTACCTCGGTTGATTAAAGCTCGGTTATAGGATGACAAATTGGTTGTACGGTAGATTTTAGAAGCAGGCTTATTCATTTGGAAATTATATTGCTGAATAAGCCTTCCATGCTAGCTTTATGCAATAAAGCCTGTCCGTATTAAAATTTGTGTTCTTAATTATATCACTCATGACTTGTTTTTATGAAAATAAAACATTACTTTCCAAAGCTAATTTACTACAATTATCTTATATTACTCACTAAATAGGACTCATATGTATACTAGATATGTTGGTCTAGACTTACTCAGATCTATAATTCTAATTTTTGGACCCACCTTTCATGCTTCTATGTTAATGAGTGGTAGTTTTGGTTTTGAAGGCTACATTAAACAAAGTCAGTTAGTTGAAAACATATTAAATTACACAAATCCATTTAGAATGGATTTATTTTTTATTATATCAGGTTTTTTTGCCTCATTACTAATCATTAAGAAAGGGTCAATTTATTATAAAAAAAGTAGATTTAATAAAATAATAAAACCTACAATATTTTCAATATTAACAATCGCACCTATAACTTTTTTTATTATTTTCTTTATACAAGATTTTAAAAATTTTAGTTATGCTTTTTCTTATAGACACTTATGGTTTTTAGTGTCATTATCTATAATAAGTATGGTAACCTTTTTAATTTCAGAAAATATGCTAAAATACTTGTCTAAAAGTATTTCAGATATTATTAATTTTAGTTTATTTAAATTTACACTTTTATCTATATTTATTTCTGTAGTTTTTCATATTTTATCTTATTCTGTAGGTTACATCATAGATTACAAATTAAATGAATTTCTTCAAATATCTAATTCCGTTAGGTATTTTGGACTATTTATTGTGGGAATGATTATATTTTTTATAAAATTAAATTTTACAAAAAAAACTATTTTTATTTATTTCTTGTTATTTACATCATGGTATATTTTAAAATCTAGTAATTTACTATTTTTACCAAAAATATTAGATGTTTTTCTTAAAGATTTTTTCTCCATGCTCATGTGCTTATGTATTTTCTTTTATTTTATGAATTTAAAAATTAATAGTAATAAAATTATTGAGGAAATGTCAAAAATTGCTCTTCCTTTTTATTTAATCCATCTACCTCTTTTAATATTAATCTCAAGCATTTACTTTAAGTTTTTTAATTATATTTCAGACTGGTGGTTTGTTTTCACTATTATCCCATTAAATATATTAGGGACTTATTATTTATCAAATATAGCAATAAGATCACTTTTTATTAAGAAATGGTTAGGTTTGAAGTGAGCCAAAGCATGGATAAGCCTATTTTAACCCGAATTATGGATAAGCCTGATTTTACATCTTTATAAATTGAGGCGGTTTTGTTGCATAAAGCTAGCATGGAAGGCTTATTCAGCAATATAATTTCCAAATGAATAAGCCTGCTTCTAAAATCTACCGTACAACCAATTTGTCATCCTATAACCGAGCTTTAATCAACCGAGGTAATATTTCTATTTGGTTTGATCCAAATACTCAGTGGTATGCACAATCACAAGGCAAGCAAGGTCGAAATCAAACCTACTCTGATACAGCGATTCAATGCTGCTTAATGATCAAATCGCTATTCCGACTCTCTTTACGCATGGTCACAGGTTTTGTTCAAAGCCTGATTAAACTCTCTGGATTAGATTGGACAGCTCCGGATTATTCCACCCCTTGTCGTAGACAAAAGCATATTGATATTGCGATTAGCTATCAAAAAAGTAGTAATGGGCTACATCTACTCGTAGATTCTACTGGCTTGAAGTTTATTGGTGAAGGTGAATGGAAATGCAAGAAACATGGGGCTGAATATCGTCGCCAATGGCGTAAGCTTCACATTGGTATAGATGCTATAGCTAGATTGAAGTTTTAGGCTACACTTTAAATCAACTAAAACATTGATGTTACATAATT
>NZ_JCAKMW010000056.1:0-1912 GCF_059515805.1 Acinetobacter sp. CY05
AGGATTTTCTTGTTTTAGATACTGCCAATAGACCGCTTCATTTTTTTGAAAAAAATCATCAATTGTGCAGAATAAAGTTGTAAACTCGAACATAGGATGGCTGGTTAATAAAAGTGTGTGGTAACTCTCTTATTAACTCAGTCATCTTTTTTTTCAACTGAATTTCTTATCCATGATTCGGGTTATATATAAGACCTCTTTCATAAATCATTTTTTACTCAGCTCCAAGTTATAAATTCCAGCAATTAGATTGAATCTCAAACCAAGTCTTTTAGCTCTATTGCGATAACGTTCCGCAAGGATCTTGAAGGTTTTCAGGCTGCCAAATATAGCTAAATTAAGAAGATGAGCTACAATAGAAAAAAACACTCACTTTTAAAATTATGCCAAAAACATATTCTGTCGATCTACGTGAAAAAGTCATGCAGTTTTATAAAGAATCGAAGCATAAATCGAAGACATGCGAACTGTTTAATATTGCCAGAACGACTCTAGATGATTGGATTCTACTCGAACAACAGACCGGTCAGCTCAAGCAGCCTAAATCTCCAAATACAGGACGTCCCTCATGCATTTTGGATCTGCAAGCCTTTGAAGCATTTGTAAAAACAACCCCATTTACCCAAGCCAAAGATCTTGTTTCTTTATTTGCATTGCACTTTGGATATAGCGTGAGTTATCAGGTGATCCTAGGTGCTCTCAATCGAATGGGCTGGACGCGTAAAAAAAGAGTTTTCTCTACAAATAAGCCTGCAAGTTAAGCCGTGCTGTATTTGAATGGTGTTTGCCTCAATGGAAAGCGCAATATGGCGAGGATCACATTCTTTATATCGATGAATCAGGCATCAATACCAATGAAACCGCAGAATATGGTTGGTCTCCTAAAGGAAAACGTTGTCATGCATTCAGGTCAGGTGGGCATGGTACGAGACTCAGTATGATCAGTGCTGTGAGATCAAATGCACCATTGAAGTTTATTCAACCTTTAGTGTTTCAAGGTTCGTGTGATCGGAATATTTTCGTATGTTGGTTAGAGTATTTGTTGCAGGGTTTGCAACACCCGGATATTCAGACTAAAAAATATTTGCTGATCCTCGACAATGCATCGATACACAAAGGAAAAGTGATCGATGATTTAGCAGCTCAATATCAGACGAGAATTGTCTATCTACCTGCCTATAGTCCCGACCTCAATCCTATTGAAAGAGCATGGTCGATTTTGAAAAGTAAAATCAGGCACATGGTTGCTCAGGACAATAGAAATCTCCCACAAGCCTTAGACATGGCATTTAACTTAATGTAGCTTATGTTTTTTATTTGGCTATACATGCTCAATTGCTATTCTTCTTTTATTGATTTCCTGATTATAGATTTTTAGTTCAGGATCCAATTTACAGCGTCTTTTGGCTTTTAAGGGCAACAGGCTATTGGGATACAAAGTATAAATCCCCTGATAACCTTTATCTGCAAGAACAAAGGCTCCTGAAGGAATCTGGTTTAAATTGCGTTTGAAGAGCTCGAAATCATGTACAGCACCACGACTGGTACATAAACTCAGAATTTGCTGAGTCTTGTAGTGAATCATGGCCTGTACTTTAAAGGTATGGGTCTTTTTCTTGCCGCTATAGCTTTTCTTCTGTTTTTTTAGGCCTTTGGATTGGAATTTCTGTGGCATCCACGATCACCACATTCCAGTCTATGCCTTTGCCCTCGGGTAAATCTTTAGGTAAATTAAAAAGATTGGACCGAATCAGGCAGTCTTCAACATGACGGACAATTCTTGAGGCTGTGGGCTCTGAAACCCCGTAACTCGTCGCAACGTGAAATAAGGTTCGGTATTCCCGCCAATAGCTCAAACAGAGCAGAACCTGATCCTCCAGGCTTAACTTGGGTGGTCTGCCTTTGGCAGGGA
>NZ_JCAKMW010000057.1:0-1411 GCF_059515805.1 Acinetobacter sp. CY05
GCCTATTTAAGTGATGTGCTGAAAAGGCTACCGACACACAAAGTGACCCAAATTGAAGAATTACTGCCACACCGGTGGCAACCCGACCAAAATTAAAAAATAGGTATGGGGTTCAGCGGATGCTTACGAATTACTACCACACCGATGGAAACCTGATCCCCATTAAAATATAGCGATGGGGTTCAGCGGATGCTTACTGGCTTTGGTGAATATTGGCTTTGCTTGCTCGGGTGAATCAACTACAAAGCATACATACCAACGTACACGACTATCCTCAACAATGGATAAGAAATTCAGTTAAAAATAGACTGCTATTGAAATTATTTAAAACAGAAAAATCCTAAAGTGCGACAAAGATCAAGGGGATGCATAAGGTCACTTTATCCAGACCCAAATTTCTAATAGAAATATCTCAGATGTAGAAATTCTGCTTAAGCTAAGTCGATGTTAAATCCTCAGAACTCTTAGGAGTCATGTCTAAATCAGTGAAACCTTTAAAGATAAATTGGTAAAGTAAGATATTGAATTAATGACCTATCATCGCAGGAATATGCAGCGAGTGGAATGATCATCAGAGGATGAAATCCTGCTAAGAAAACGTAACAAAATAGAGACGATCTTTAGCTTATTGAAGCAACAATACAATCTAGTAAGCAGCCATCATCATTCCATTTCAGGTTATTTCGCTGGGATTTACGCATCACTCTATGCTTATCAAATCTATCATCAGAATAAGCCTCAATTTAAAACAATGTAAAACTAGGCTTATCCATGATTCGCGTTATATTTACAATCATTAATAAATACGCATTAAAAAAATATTCTGTCTATCAGCTACTTAAGATAATGTCATCCATTTCTTTTTTGGCTGGTTTATTCCTATTAGGTATAACTCTTTTTAAAATAGAATCAGTTTACTTCCTCATTCTTGGCTTAATGATTTTTGTTGGTGTGACAGGAGCAATTGGAGCAAACTCAATCGCGAGTTTATTACAGCTCTTGCCAAAGCAAGCAGGAACAGTCTCGGGGGTAGCTGTCTCGATGCAATTTGCGATAGGAGCACTCCTAAGTTACTGCGTCAGCTTGTTTTTTATCAATAATCATCCGGCAGTAATGAATATCGTTATATCTTTAGCAGCTTGTTTATCATTATTAAGCTTTAATTTAACTTCTAAACCCAAAGAATAGATCTCTTGCGAAAGTGGTTATTGCAAGTTTATTCGGTTTACCAGTGCAGCAATTAAGTTAATGCGTAAACCGAATCTTTTCCGTCTATTTCGATAGCGTTCACTTAATATTCTAAATGTTTTCAATTGACTATTGATGTGTTCGATCACAACTCGTATTTTTCCAATCAGTTTATTGTACTTTTTCTCAACACTAAATAACGGGAAATTCTTCTTTTTCTTTA
>NZ_JCAKMW010000058.1:0-889 GCF_059515805.1 Acinetobacter sp. CY05
CGTTTAGATACTTTAGAACCACTTGTTGTACCACCGGTTAATGACCAAGATGGCAATGGTAAAGATGATGCAATTGATGAAGCTGAAGCACTTGTAAAAGATGCAGAAGACAAACATCAAGCAGCAGAAGATATCATCGCTGATGCGCAAGAAGACGGTCTAATCATACCTGAAGAGCAACAAGCGATTCAAGATGCAGTTGATGCAGCGAAAGATGCAGAAGACGCAGCTCAAGATGCGGTCAATAACCTACCTGAGAGTGAAGACAAGTCTGGTCTACAAGATCGTATAGATGAACTAGAAGACCTTGTGGTACCGCCAGTTAATGACCCTGAAGCACTTGTAAAAGATGCAGAAGACAAACATCAAGCTGCCTTAAATGCCTTAAATGCAGCTGAAGAAGATGAATATATTACTCCTGAAGAGCGTCAAGCCATTCAACAATTAGTTGATGAAGCGCAAGCGGCTAAGGATATTGCACAACAAGCAATAAGTTCTCTACCATCTGGTACACCCCAGGATGGCTTTCAAGATCGCTTAAATGCTTTAGAGTTGATCACTGTCCCTGATATTGGTGATACAGATTCTGACGCGGACGGCGACGCAGATGGCGACGCGGACGGCGATGCTGATGGCGATGCTGATGGCGACGCGGACGGCGACGCGGACGGCGACGCAGATGGCGACGCAGATGGCGATGCTGATGGCGACGCAGACGGCGATGCTGATGGCGACGCGGACGGCGATGCTGATGGTGACGCAGACGGCGATGCTGATGGTGACGCGGACGGCGATGCTGATGGCGACGCAGATGGCGATGCTGATGGCGACGCAGACGGCGATGCTGATGGCGACGCGGACGGCGATGCTGATGGCGATGCTGATGGTG